>JAYVXI010000083.1:0-20246 GCA_043785305.1 Limnoglobus sp.
TCTGGCAACTCGCGGCGAAACCGGAACTCTTTCCGCGCACCGACGTGGACTCGGCCGCGCTCGTCTCCGAATGGGTCCGGATGGCCCGCGAGAATTTCAGCCGGCTCGTCCAACTCGCGCAGCTCATCTTCGAAGTCGAAATCCCCGAATCCCTCGGCGGAGTCGAGAGTCTGACCGAGTTCGACCGCCGCCGGGGCGTGAAGGGCCAACTCCTCGAAGCCACCGTGCAGACGGCCGTGGAGACCGCCGCGGCCGTCCGTTCCCTCGCGGCGATTCAAGCGCGCTTGCCCGAACTCCCGAAGGGATCGCTCGGACCCACGGCCGACATTCCGGCGTGGGAAGCCGTGGCCATCCGCCTCGAACGGAGCGTCGCCAACGGCGACGGCGGCGCCGTCCGCCGGCTGCTGCCGATGTTCATCAAACTCTTCGGCCAGGAGCCGCTGCTCGTCTGCCCGCCCTCCGATGGCGGCACGCCGACGCAGGCCATCCGGGCCCAGATCGCCCAGCAGATGATGGAATCGCTGCTCACGCGGTTGCCGCGGTTGGGCCTGCTCCGCGAGACCTACCACCTCACGCGGCTCGCCCGGCAGATGGAGCGGAACGAAGTCCCCGAGGGTCGACGCGTCAGTTCCTTCGATGTGATCTTCCGCACGGCCGTGACCGGCACCGTCGATGCCGTGCTGAGTGCGGCCCGCGACTGGGGCGACGATGCCGCGGAAGATGGCCCCCTCGCCGGGGCGCTGCAGCAGATCAGCGAGTCGTACCAGAAGCTCTGGCTCGAGCACTCGCAGACGCTCCGGCTGTCGTCGCTCGAAGTCGTGCTCGACCGCGACGACTGGGACGACCTCCGCGAGTTCATCACGCGCTACGGCGGCGACCTCTTCACCGTGCGCTTCGTCACGCTCTCGAACGTCCGCGGGGTGCTCGCGCAGGGCGCCGCCGATTGGCTCGAACGCGAAGCGGTGCAGGGCGATTCCGAGACCCGCACGAAGCTGCTCGACGACTGGGAAGAGGGCAAGCTCGACAAGCCGAAGACGGCGCAGCTCTTCGAGATCGTGCTGAATTCGCTGGTGGAACACTACGACGAATACCGCGACTACAACACGACGACGACGCAATCGGATTACGGCGAGAATTTGTTCATCTTGCTCGATTTCCTTCGCTTAAAAGTCGTGTACGATCGTCGCGCCTGGCGGATGAAGCCGATGGTGTTCGCGCACGAGATGCTGTGTCGCCGCGGTCACGATCGCCTTGCCGTCAGTTGGCGGGACATCATGCTCGAAGATGCCGCCAAGCCGGCGGACGAACTGCTTGCGTTACTCGCGGCCCGCGAAACCGAGCACGGCATTCGCGTGCGAACGATCCGCGACCGCCTCGAAGAGCGCTTCCTGCATCCGCTGCAAATCGATCGCGCCGTCGCTCGGGTCGCACCCGCACTCGCTGCCGTCCGGGATAATGCGACGACCGAACCGGAAAATTCGCCGGTGTTCCTCAGCTTGCTCGATGCCATTCAACCGTTGGCCGCCTCGCCATCGGGCGTTGGACTCGATGTGCCGGTCTGGCTACGCAAGCTCGAAGACGAATTGCGGAAACTGCGCGGCGTTCGGTCTTCCGACGGCGACGACGAAAAGATCGAAGACCCGCTCCCGACGCCGAACGTGCGCATCGACTTTACCGAACTCCAGCGTCAACTCGCGATCTGGGAACGTCCCATCGACGAAGACGGCTGATCGGAACGGGATTGATTTCCGGCCCGAATTCGGCGAAGTTCTGTCAGTTCGCTTTTGCACCGCGCTGCGGAAGCATCTATAGTTGTCCGATGCAGACGTCGCGCGACGCGATCTTCTGCGATGGCAAACAAAGGGCACGCCCAACGTGGATTCGACGTCGACCGAACGATTTGCGACGGCCTGCGGGGCTTACGCCCCGATGGAAGTCATGATCGAGCAAGAAGATGGGACGGCGGCGGCCCGTGGATTGCTCGATTACCCGTTCGCGCTGATCGGCAGCCACGAAGCGTGCGACATCCACCTCAACGCCGCCGATGTCGAACCGATTCATGCGTTCTTGCAAGTCATCGGCGGTCATGTGTTTGTGGGCGATCTGGGTAGCCGCGGTGGGATTTACTGGCCGCACGGTCGCGAAATGTACGGTTGGCTCGCACCCGATGCGCCCGTGCAGATCGGCCCGTTCCGCATCCATCTCGTCGAGACCGTGTCGCCGCACCCCGCCGAATTCGGCCCGACGTTCCACCCGCTGTCCGCCGGCCCCGATGTGCCGACGGGGCTGCCGAAGTGTACGATCGCGTTCCGTAACGGCCATGCGACGCGAACCGAGTGGGAAGTCAATCGCGTACTGACGTTCATCGGGGCCTCACAGTCGTGCAAAATCCACCTCGTCGGCAAGGACATTGCGCCGTTCCATTGCTACTTATTGCATTCGCCCGACGGTCTGTGGGTGGTCGACCTGACCGGGGGGCACATCCTCGTCAACGGCGAACCCGTTCGTTTGGCACGGCTATCGGATAACGACGAACTTCAAGTCGGCGAGTTCGTGATCGAGGCGCGATACCATCAATCGCAACCTGCACCAGTCATGGCGGAAATCGACGACGGGATGATTTCGTTCGATGTCGGGGCGTCATCGCCGCCGCTCGTTGCCGACCATTCCGGACGCAGCGACCGATACAAACCCGCCCAAACCGAATACGACGAAAACCTCGCCAGCGAATCGTTTGCACAAGCGAATCGCTCGCCGATGACGACGGAGCAGATCGAAGAAATCATCGCGACAGTGACGGGTTCATCGGGCGATCTCGGCACGTTCCTGCCGGGGGCCAGCACGAACTTCGACTCGGGTTTTTTACAACAGACGCCCGACCCGACCGGCCCCGAACTCATCACGGCGAGTGCCCGCACGCCCGTGCCGCGCGTCGAAACGCCGTTGGCAGCGCTTCAAGCACTCGCGATGCCGACGTTTCGCCCGATGGCTTTCCCGACGATTGCGGTGCCCACGGGCGACGGTGACGCATCCGTCGTGCCGATGCTGAAGCAACTCGGCGAAATGCAGAATCAGATGTTCGCTCAATTCCAACAATCGCTGATGATGATGATGCAGATGTTCGGCCAAATGCACCGCGAACAAATGGGGGCGGTGCAAAGCGAACTCGGCCGCATGACCGAGCTGAATATCGAACTTCAAAAGCTACAGTTAGAAATGACCAAGTCGAACGCGAAGAAGGAAGCGCCCGTCGCAGAAGCCGAAACTCCGATGGAACCCGCATCGAACTTGCCCGCACCCGACGACGTCCCCGCGATGACGGAAGAATCCGCCGAGAACCACAACTGGGTCTACGAGCGAATGAACCAACTCAACGAAGAACGCCAGTCGATCTGGCAACGCCTGTTCGGAATGCTCACGCCAAAAAGCAACGGTGGCGGCGCGGCGTAGTCAGTTCCCCGTCAATCGCTCGTAGGCTTCGCGGTACTTTGCGGCAGTCCTTTCGATGACGTCTTGCGGTAAGTTCGGTGGCGGGCTGGCTTTGTCCCACGGCGTCGTTTCCAGCCAATCGCGCAGGAACTGTTTGTCGAACGACGGCGGCGAGATCCCCGTTCGGTACGATTCCTTCGGCCAAAATCGCGAACTGTCCGGCGTCAGTACTTCGTCGATCAGGATGATTTCACCGTTCGGCAACGTGCCCCATTCGAGTTTCGTATCGGCAAGGATAATCCCACGCGACTCGGCATACGTTGCGGCGCGACGGTAAATATCGAGCGTGCGTTCCTTCAACTCGTTGGCCACGTTCTCGCCGACGATCGCGGCCATTTGTGCGAACGCGATATTTTCATCGTGCCCCGTATCGGCTTTCGTCGCGGGTGTAAAGATCGGCTCCGGCAGGCGTTCGCTTTCTTGCAGGCCATGGGGCAGGGGGATGCCGCAAACGGTGCCGTGCTGGCGATATTCCTTCCACCCGGAACCGGCGAGGTAACCGCGTGCGACGCACTCGATCGGTATGACTTTCGTCTTCGTCACGAGTTGCGTGCGCCCGCGAAATGTGGCCGCCTGATCGCGGAATGCCGTGGGGAAATCGGCGATGTCGTCGCTGATCCAGTGGTTCGGCACGTGCAGCCAATCGAGCCAAAATTTCGACATGGCGGTGAGGATGACGCCTTTGCCGGGAATGCCGTCGGGCATCACCCAGTCGAACGCACTGATGCGGTCGGTGGCGACGAAAGCGAGCGTGTCGCCGAGGTCGTAGACGTCGCGCACCTTCCCCTGGCGGAGCGGAAAGCCCTCGACTCGACTTTGCAGTAGCGGTGCCGGCGACATAGCATAACTCCAAGAACAATGTTGTTGGCGTTATAGCAATCGCCCCGATTCCTTCCCCCTCCGCGTGCCAACCAATGCAACAATATCACGCGATCCGGATCGACCCGACACCCAGCGAGGTCGTCGCACTGCTATCGGCCGCGACCGCCGCCGCGAACGGTTTCCACGAAATGCGCTTGCTGGAAGACGATGACGCGAAATGGCGCAAGTTCACCCGCACTTTGGAAAAGAGTGCAGCCGGGTGTAAGGATTTCGTTGCGGGGCGAGGACGATTGCCGACGTCGCAAGTCGTTGGCTCGTGGTGGACCACATCGGCCGCAAGCACGTCGTCGTTCGCGGTCGTCGCCTCGAAGACGAATCGGCAAACGATCTGATTCGCCGCACACGTTCCGACGAACGCCCGCCACTCTGGCACTGCTACCCGGATCACCTGTTTCTCAAGCGCGATGAGACGTCGTCGGTTTGGCTCGCCGCATGCGGTTGTGGCACGGTCGGTACGCCCGAATCGCTCGGCTGGATGGGCGAAACCTGCGGCCCCTGTTACGACCAACGCGAAGAACTCGGCCCAGACGCCTTGCGGTATAATCGCCCTGGAATGCTCCCCGCACAACACGGCACAATCCACGCACTCGCCTTCGACCGCGAAGGCAAACGTGTCGCCGCCGTCGAAGAAGGCGGGTATGTGTCGGTGTGGGGGATCGATGGCTTACAACCAACGATCCGCTTTCTTTTCCAATGGAATGATGCAGAGAAAATTGCATTCGGTGGTAGCGATGGACTGATCGTGGGAGGACTAACAACACGAGGTTCTCGATTAGCCATTGTGAATTTAATAAATAACGGTCATACGATAACACTGTTAAAACACCGCAATTATATTTTAGATGATGTTTCGGACCATCTTTTCAGTTCAGACCGATATGAACCATATTTACATCACTGGCTAATCCCCAGTTATGAAGCGGATGTATTTGCAGTGTCAACCGGCTCAAAGATCGTACTTTCGCATTTCACTAATTTGATGACAGACCGCAAGTTGCAATGCGAGACCGTCAGCCTAATTTCAGGAAATCCCTCGCCTTCCGAGCGGTATGTTATCGTTTTTCAGGAAACCGGTTTTCAAGTCGTCGATTTGCTTGAGTGGAATTGGGTGGCTGGTTTTTCCACACCCGTACAGTATTTTGTCGGCTCAATGAACGAACTCTGGGCGCATACCGTTTACAACGAAATCAATGGTCGTGTCATCGGTTTTATCGGTCAGATCATTTACAGCGATATTTGCAATTCGAATGTAGGTGTTAGTGTGTCCGACCCCACATTCCGTGCAATCGGTTGCCGATCGAATGAAATCACGGCCATCGCGTTGTCGTTGGATCGCAAACACTTGTTCGTCGCGGATGGCGATGGCTTGCTCTACGTGTTGGATAGTGACACGCTGGAACCGCGATTCTCGCTCGGCTGGCACATCACGCGAATCAGTTCGTTGGCGATCTCGGCCGACGGGCGAACGCTCGCCACCGGCGGCGGCGATGGCGGCGTGAAACTCTGGCCGATCGACCGCATTCTGGCAGAACTTTTGTAACGCAAGTTCGGCTTGACGCGGTAACGGTGTTTCCGTGAAAATTTAACGACAACGATGCTCTACGAAACGGACGATATTTGGGTGGAAGCGGATCGCGGCATCGCGACGCTATGGCTCGATTTCCCTGGCCGTCGGGCGAATCGGCTGAACTTGCCGCGCATTCTGGCGATCGGGCGAGCCATCGAGATTGTTGCACAAAATCCGTGCCTCGAAATTCTCGTCGTTCGCTCCGCAAAGCCGGCGGGTTTCTGTGCCGGTTATGATTTCGATGCGTTGGCGGAACTGAAAACCGATGCTGAGTGTCGCGACTTTGCCGCCACCGGCGAACGCATCTTGCGGCAGTTGCGCGAAGCGGCGTTCGTCAGCCTCGCGATGATCCAGGGGCCGTGCCTCGGCCCTGGTTTGGAACTCGCGTTGAGTTGCGACTATCGCTTCGCCGTTGCGAACCCAACCACCGAGATCGGCTTCGGCGAATTTGCCGCAACCGTGCCGCCATGCTGGGGCGCGTGGTCGTACATCGGCGAACTTTTTACTGCTCGTGAAGCGAATTCGCGAAAAATCGTCGATCACGTTTGCAGCGAACGGCGCGCGAAAATCGATCTGCAAACAATCCTCGACAACTTGCAACTACGCCCGCGTAAACGGCGAGTGACACCGCACTGTCGCATATCGCTGCGTTCCTCATTCGCGGCCGCCATGCTCAATGCCGACACGCCCGCAGCCATCGCGCGGGCCGCACAGCAACAGGAGTATCGCGAACTTCCGCAACGGGTCGGCTTCATCGGCGAACACTTCAGTTTCGCAAAGCGAATAGCGGACTATGCGATTCGCGGCGTCGAAGTCTATTGCGATTCGATCGCACCCGATTTCACCGAAGTCGCTCGTCGCGGTCTCGCAACGCCGTTGGAAATCAGCGAGGCACGGAAGCGGATTCGCATCGGTCGCATCGAACGCCCACTTGTTACGGACCATCTTGTGAATGTGAAATCAGATGTCGTTGAGCCAGTCCGAACCGTCGCCTAAATGCCGCAAAAATCGAACGTGGAATGAAGAATTTTTACCGCGGAGGGCGCAAAGAACGCGGAGTAAAACAGATGAGTTCTGTTCTCAGCGCACTCTGCGCCCTCAGCGGTTAATGTTTTGTGTTTTGTTGTTCGACTGAAACCAAGGGCTACAAATCGGTTTCGCATCAGGTGGATAAAGTCGGTATACTGTTGTTATGAGAATGGTAACGTTCTCCCTGCCTACCGTCTGTCGCATTGCGGTCTCCCAACGAGGCTCTCAGCATGGTTCCGTTCCGGAAACTCTCGTTCGTTGTCGTCGCGCTATTCGTTAGTCTGCAAGCATCCCGTGCCGACGACGCGAAAGCGACGATCGACTTCAACCGCGATATACGGCCGATCCTTTCCAATAAATGCTACCAGTGTCATGGCCCCGACGAAAACGAACGCAAGGGCGATTTGCGCCTCGATACCGAGGCTGGCTCGCGTGCGGTGATCGACGATGTTATGGCCGTAGTGCCGGGGAAACCCGACGCGAGCGAGATGATCCATCGCGTGACGTCGACCGAACGCAGTAAGGTGATGCCGCCGCCAAAGTCGGACAAGAAGCTGTCTGCACACGAAATCCAGTTGCTTAAAACTTGGATCCAACAGGGTGGAAAATATGCCGCACACTGGGCGTACGAGAAGCCGCTGCGGCCCACATTACCGGCGGGCAGTTTGCCCAACCCGATCGATCGCTTCCTGCTCGCGAAGCTGCAAAAAGAGGGACTGGCATTCCTGCCCGAAGCGGATCGCTACACCCTCGTGCGGCGAGTTTCGCTCGACCTGACGGGGCTGCCACCTACGTCGAAAGAAGTCGAAGAGTTCGTTAAAGATGCCTCGCCAAACGCCTACGAAAAGCTCGTTGATCGGTTGCTGGCGAAGCCGAGTTACGGCGAACACTGGTCGCGAATGTGGCTCGATCTGGCACGCTACGCGGACTCCGCCGGGTATGCCGATGACCCCGCCCGCACGATCTGGGCGTACCGCGACTACGTCATTCGTTCGTTCAATTCCAACAAGCCGTTCGACCAGTTCACCATCGAACAGATCGCGGGTGACCTGTTGCCGAACCCGACCGATGAGCAACTGATCGCCACCGCGTTTCACCGCAACACACTCACAAACAACGAGGGCGGCACCAGCGACGAAGAGTTCCGCAACGTCGCCGTCATCGATCGCGTGAACACGACATTGACGACATGGATGGGGACATCAATTGCCTGCGCGCAGTGCCACACGCACAAATACGACCCGATTACGCAGAAGGAATTTTTCCAACTCTACGCCTTCCTGAACAACTCGGCCGACGCGGACCGCACGGACGAAACGCCGTTACACAGCTTCTATGGCGACGATCAAAAGAAGCAGAGAGCGACAATCGAAGCCGAAATTGCGAGCATCGTGGCGAAGTGGAAATCGCCGACACCTGAGATTTTGAAAAGCCTGTCGGCGTGGGAACAAACGCTCGCACTCAATCCGAAGTGGAACGAGTTAAAGCCGACGAGCGCCAAGGCCCTATCGGGGAACGCCACGACGGTTCGCGAAGATGGTTCGGTGTTCGTCGCGAAGGCGACGAAGAAAGACACGTACACGGTCGAACTGCCGTTGAGTGCATCGCGATTGGCGGGCATTCGCCTGGTTACGCTTGCGGACAAGCAACTACCCGGAGGTGGTCCGGGCCACGGCGGCGGGAACTTCATCGTGACTCGCATCGAGGCGAGCCTCGTCCCACCGAAAATGGCTGTGCCCGTTGCCCGCTACATCCGTATCACGCAGCCCGAAAAGAACACGTATGTGATGCTCGCGGAAGTGCAAGTTTTCAGTGGCGGCAAGAACATCGCGTTGAAAGGCACCGCCACGCAAATCAGCACCGCATTCGATGGCCTCGCGAAGCTCGCCATCGATGGCAACACCAACGGCGAATACTTCTTAGGCAAGTCCGTTTCGCATACCGCGATCGCAAACGAACCTTGGTGGGAAGTCGATCTCGGGTCCGAACAGCCGATCGACCGCATCGCAATTTGGAACCGTACCGATGGCGGTGTTGGCGCTCGAATGAAAGGCGCGAAGATTAGTGCGCTCGATGCGAAGCGAAACGCGGTGTGGGAAAAGACGATCGCCGACGTACCGAACCCGAGCACCAATTACGAACTCGGCGGCGCGAAACTGATACAGCTAACGAACGCGGTCGCCGATTTCTCGCAGCCCGGTTTTGATGCAATACTTGCGATCGACACACTAAGTACGACGGGTTGGGCCGTGGGCGGGGCGATCGGGACTGACCATGCGTTGTCAGTGTACCCTCCGAGCGCCATCGATGTCCCGGCTGGCTCGAAGCTGGTTGTGACGATCGAACAACAATCGACGCAAGTCGATCACGTACTCGGCCGATTCCGAATCGCAGTCACCGACGAACCGAAAGCGATCGTGACCGCGAAGTTACCCGAGCGGATATTGAAGGTACTCAATGTCGAAGCTGCCAAGCGGACGCCGGTTCAACGCGAAGAACTGGCCACCTTCTACGCAACATCTCTTGCGTCGGAAACGATGCCCGACCGCGTTCGTGCGACAACGCTTAGTCAGTCGCTGGCCGCGATCAAACCGACGACGGTGCCGATCATGCAGGAACTGCCAAAAGAGCAGCGTCGCAAGACGAAACTCCAGTTTCGCGGGAACTACCAAGACCTCGGCGAAGAGTGTAACGAAGGCGTGCCGTCGTCCCTTCACGCGATCCCGAAAGAGACCACGAAGAACCGGCTCGCACTCGCGAAATGGCTCGTCGACCGTAACAATCCCCTCACGGCACGCGTGATTGTGAACCGCGATTGGGAGCAAATCTTCGGTGTCGGCCTCGTCCGAACGAGCGAGGAATTCGGCTCGCAAGGCGAACTCCCAAGCCACCCCGAACTGCTCGATTGGCTCGCGGTCGAACTGATGGAACCGTCGGCATCGGGCGGGAAACCGTGGGACCGCAAGGCACTCATCAAGTTGCTGGTGACGACGACCGCATACAAACAAACGTCGAAAGTCACGCCCGATTTAATCGAGCGCGATCCGGAAAATCGCTGGGTCGGTCGCGGGCCGCGCGTGCGCCTGACGGCAGAGATGGTTCGCGATCAGGCACTCGCGGTGAGTGGGCTACTGAGTGCGAAGATGTACGGCCCATCGGTGAAACCACCGCAACCGTCGTTCGGACTCAGTGCCGCATTCGGCCGAACGATGGACTGGAGCACCAGCGACGGCGAAGACAAATTTCGACGCGGAATTTACACCGAATGGCGTCGCACCAACCCGTATCCATCGATGGCCACCTTCGATGCCCCGAACCGCGACATCTGCTCCGTTCGCCGTCCGCGTACGAACACGCCATTACAGGCACTCGTCACGCTCAACGACTCGGTTTACATCGAAGCCGCACAAGCATTCGCGCGAAACATCGTCAAAGTCGGCGGTAAAACGACCGAGGAAAAACTCGCGTTCGCCTTCCGTGAAGCGCTATCTCGGCCGATCCAACCGAACGAAACGGCGCGATTAACGAAGCTGTACGAAAGTGCCAAAGCCGAGTTCGCGAAAGCGCCCGACAAGGCCAAGAAGATGGCCACCGAGCCGATTGGACCCGCGCCGCCCGGCGTCGAAGTCGCAGACCTCGCGGCGTGGACCGTCGTCGCCAACGTGATGTTGAACCTCGATGAAACGCTGATGAAACGCTAAATCCCGAACACTCTGCCGAACAGGATACTCCCCATGCACCCCGCACTCGAACGACTGCAATCGGTCACGCGGCGACACTTTTTCCGCGATTCCTCGGTCGGCCTCGGCTCGCTCGCGCTGGCATCGTTGGGCGCATCATCGCAGGCGGCGGGGCCGAATGACAACCCGCTGTCACCGAAGAAGCCGCACTTCGCTGC
This sequence comes from Limnoglobus sp., assembly GCA_043785305.1. Taxonomy (GTDB): domain Bacteria; phylum Planctomycetota; class Planctomycetia; order Gemmatales; family Gemmataceae; genus Limnoglobus. The sequence goes on from JAYVXI010000083.1 coordinate 10,866, forward strand.
GAAGGCGAAGCGCGTCATTTACTTGCACATGTCGGGTGCGCCGCCGCACCTCGATCTGTTCGATTACAAGCCCGAACTCGTCAAACGAACCGGCCAAAACTGCCCCGATGAATATCTGAAAGGCAAGCGCTTCGCGTTCACGTCCGGCGTACCGAAACTGCTCGGCACGCCGCGGAAGTTCAAACAGTACGGCAAAGGCGGCGTCTGGATGTCCGACGCAATCCCCGCACTTCACGACGTGGCCGACGAGATGTGCGTCGTGCGTTCGATGAACACCGACCAGTTCAACCACGCCCCCGCCGAGCTACTGTTGTACACCGGTTCGCCCCGACAGGGCCGCCCGAGTATGGGCACGTGGGCAACGTACGGCCTCGGTTCCGAGAGCGAAAACCTGCCGGGGTTCGTGGTACTTATCTCCAGTGGCGTGCAGCCGAGCGGCGGGCAGGGCTGCTGGGGAAGCGGATTCCTGCCGAGCGTCTATCAGGGCGTGCAGTGCCGCAGCAAGGGCGACCCCGTACTTTACGTGTCGGACCCACAAGGCATGGACCGCGACATGCGCCGCAAGAGCCTCGATGCGCTGAAAGATCTCAACGAAATTCAGGGGCAAGAACTCGGCCACCCCGAGACGGCGACGCGGATCGCGCAGTACGAACTCGCGTTCCGAATGCAGATGAGCGTGCCCGAGGTGATGGACATCACGCGCGAGACGAAACAGACAATCGAAGACTACGGTGCGACCCCCGGTGGCGCGAGCTTCGCGAACAACTGTTTGCTCGCACGGCGGCTCGTTGAAAAGGGTGTGCGCTACGTGCAACTGTTCGACTGGGGTTGGGATTTCCACGGTACCGGTCCGGGTGAAGATATTCGCGATGGCCTTACCGCCAAGTGCAAAACGATGGACAAGCCGATTGCGGCACTCATCAAAGACCTGAAGCGAAAGGGCTTGCTCGAAGACACGCTGATTATCTGTGGCGGCGAGTTCGGCAGGACGCCGTTCCGCGAAGGGCGCACCGCCGGTGGTAGCGTTTTGGGGCGAGACCACTACCCCGATTGCTACTCGTTGTTCCTCGCGGGCGGCGGCATAAAGGGCGGCTACACGCACGGCGAGACCGACGACCTCGGCTTCGCCGTCGCGAAAGATAAAGTCCACATCCACGACCTACAAGCGACGATTCTGAACCAACTCGGCTTCGACCATACCAAGCTGACGTATCGCTTCCAGGGACGCGATTATCGCCTGACTGACGTACACGGTACCGTCGTCAAACAGATGCTGACGTGATGAACGTGCCGTCGATGTTATGCGAACTGCCGCACGGACAGCCGCATGACATCGACGATCTTCGCGAGTGATGCTTCGCTCGTGCAAAGTGGCGGCATCGCGTAAAGTACGTTGCCGAGCGGCCGTAGCAAAACACCATGTTCGATGCTAAAACTACGCAGTTTCGGGCCAATTTCGGACAAATACCCGCCGCAAGATTCGATCTCGATGGCGGCAATCGTCCCGCAAATCCGCACATCGCTGACACCCGGCTGACACTTCAAGTCGATGAGATGCGTTCGCCAGAACTGCTCGATGCGATCCGATTGCCGTAGCCAGTCACCGGCTTCCATTATTCGTTCGTTGGCGACGGCTACGGCACACGCGAGCGGATTTGCGGTGAACGAATGGCCGTGGAAGAACGTCTTCGCACGATCTGGCGTTTGGAATTCCGCGACGATTCGCGGTGACACCAGTGTGACAGCGAGTGGCAAAATTCCGCCCGTCAACGTCTTCCCGGAACAGATGAAGTCCGGGGTGACATTCGCTTGCGAGAACGCCCAGAGCGAACCCGTTCGGCAGCGCGTCATCACCTCGTCGACGATGAACGCGACGCCATGTTTCCGCACGACGGCTTCGATCGCTTTCAGTTCGGACGGCGGGTACATCTTCATTCCCCCCGAACCGAGTACGAGCGGTTCGATAATCACGCCGGCGACTTTGCCCTTGTTTGCAAGTAATTTCGCATCGAGTGCGTCTGCCGATAATGGCACGCGCTCGGTGCGAAACAACAGCGGTTCGAAGCGACCGAAGAAGGTTGGGTCTCTGCTAATCGCCATCGTGCCGAAGGTGTCGCCGTGGTAGCAATCGTCGAAGCCGATGAAAAGAGTCCGTTGTGGTTCGCCGCGATGGCAGCAAAATTGGTACGCCATTTTTAGCGCGACTTCGACGGCGGTACTGCCGTTGTCGGAGTAAAACGCCCGCCCGCCCACCCACGGCATCGACTGCAACAAACGCTCCGCCAACTCGATTGCGGCCGGGTGCGTTACGCCCGCGAACAGCACGTGATCGAGCGATTCGCTCGCCGTCTGAAGTGCCCGCTTCAACTGTCGATTGTTGTGCCCGTGGAGGATCGTCCACCACGAAGAAATCCCATCGATGATGCGACGACCATCGGCGAGGTGCAAGAATTCAGCATCCGCGCCGACGACAGGTAACGGGTCAATCGGGTCCGCGAGCGACGTGTACGGGTGCCAGATGACGGCGCGATCCCGTGCGACCCAATCGACGTTCGATGTGGTTTCTTGCTTGTTTTCAAGTGTCTTTCGCAATGCCGTCAGTTCCGTACGCTGTTCGGTAACGGCGTCTTGCAAATCTTCGCTCGTTCGGCCGCGTGGCTGTTCGAGTTGGAACAGTGGTAAGGGTTCCGCCCAGTGTTTGCGAATCTGCGCTACCGCATATTCGTCAGGTGGGCCGATCAGTATCACCGTACACGCGCTTAGCCCGTGTGCTTTCAAGCTCGTCAGCGATTGCAGTACGCGGCCAATCGCTCCGACGGCGGACGACGCGACGAGCCAGATCGGCGAGTCAAAACCGCGAATGAGTTCGACCTGTAAAACTTCGTCGCTCAGCGGTGATAGTGGGCTGCCGAAGGTTTCGATGAGGAGCGGTTTTGCGGACGCCGGTTTCGCTTTCAGAACCTCTGCCACGCTCGGCATCGCACGCCCTTCGCGCGAGGCTGCGAGCGCCGGTGCTACCGCTTCGCGGAAGCGTGCGAGCGGTTCGAATATCGTTGCAGTCGGTACGAGTCGCCGCACGGTTTCGGTGTCGGATTCACCCGACTCCACGGGCTTCCAATATGCAAATTGGTCTGAAAATGCAGCGAGAAACAGCAGCGAGAGCGACGTTTTCCCCGCATCGGTATCGGTGCCGACAATCACGACGTCCGCCATCACGACATCGCCCCCGCTAGGTGGTCTACCAACGCTTCGAGTGCGTTCCAATCGCGATCCGCGTGAATCGAAATTCGCAAACGCGCGGTGCCGGGTGGCACGCTCGGCGGGCGGATCGCACGGATGTCGTACCCATGCGCTTGCAACGCAGTGGCTACGCGAACGGCACGCACATCGTCGCCGAGAATGACGGGCACGATGTAACTGTCGCCGATGGTCGGGATGTTTTGTTCTCGCAGCTTGGCGCGGAACCGTCGCGTGTTTTCGTGCAGTCTGTTTCGCAGCGAATCGTCGCCGCGAACGTGTGGCAACATCTCCAGCCACCACGGCGCGATGGCGGGTGGCAGTGCCGTTGTGAAGATCAGGTGCCGACACTTATTGACGAGAAACGACTTGAGCAATTTCGAGCCGCAGATGTACGCACCGCACACGGCGAGGGCTTTCCCGCCAGTGTGAACCGTAGCTAACACCCGTTCGCGCAAGCCGAGCGCATCGACGCAGCCGGAGCCATTTGGGCCGTAACAACCGGTCGAGTGCGCTTCGTCGACGATCACCTCCGCGCCGTATTTTTCGCCGAGTTCGACGATCTCTTTTAGCGGCGCACGGTCGCCGTCCATGCTGAAAAGCGACTCGGTTACGATGAACATTTCGCGGCCCGGTGGGCGTTTCATCGCTTCGGTTTTGAGGCCGTCTTCGAGGTGGTTGAGGTCGTTGTGGCGGTAGGAAAATTTGCGCGGGCGGCACACTCGCAGCCCTTCCATAATGCACGCATGATTGAGTTCGTCGGTCGCCACCCAGTCGCCCGGTTCGACAACGGTCGAGATCAAACCCTCGTTCGCGCTGAAGCCGCTCGTCATCATCAGCACCGATTCCGCACCGTGCCATGCGGCCAGTTCGGACTCGACGCGGTCCCACAATTCGTGGTGCCCGCGCAGCAATCGCGACGCGATTCCCGAACGCGAAAGCTCCGATTGCGGTTCGATCTTGCGAACCCGTGTGGCATACCCGAGGTAATCGTTCGACGTGAAATCGATGCCGCTCGGCAACTTCAGCGAGCGCAAACGCCCCTGCGTTTGCAGCTCATTTAGCGTTTGCGTCCAGCGTTCGATTAGTGACATGTCGTTGTCGCACAGTCGGCCGGTTCGGGTAAACCCATCGCACGGAACAGCGCGGCATCCGCGCTGGCGGCGGGATTGGGCGCAGTCAGCAGTTTCTCGCCGAAGAAGATTGAATCCGCACCGGCAAGGAAGCACAAGATTTGTAGCTCGCGGTTCATCCGGTCGCGGCCCGCACTCAGTCGGACGCGGGCGTTCGGGAAGGTGATGCGTGCGGTCGCGATCAGGCGAACGATCTCGATCGAATCGACTTCGTCGGCCATTTGGAGTGGCGTGCCCTGGCTCGGCATCAGGCAGTTAATCGGCACGCTTTCGGGCTGCGTTTCCAGTGCGGAAAGCTCCGCAAGCATCATCAGGCGATCCTCTTCGGTCTCGCCCATGCCGATAATGCCACCGCTACAAACGGAGATTCCCGCACGGCTGACGGCCTGAATCGTGCGGATGCGATCGTCGAATGTGCGCGTCGTAATCACCTTCGGATAGAACCGTCGCGAGGTGTCGATGTTGTGGTTGTACGCGGTCAGCCCGGCGTCCGCGAGGCGTTCGGCCTGGCTGTCGGAGAGCATCCCGAGTGTCACGCAGGCTTCCATCCCGAGGTGCCGCACGCTCTTGACCATCTCGATAACGGAGTCGAATTCGGGGCCATCTTTGGGGGATCGCCACGCCGCACCCATGCAGAACCGCGTCGCGCCCGCATCGCGTGCCGCTTGGGCTTTGTCGCGAACTTCGTCGACGGTCATCAGCGGTTGGCGGGTGACGGGCGAATCATAGTGGGCGCTTTGGCTGCAATACGTGCAATCTTCGGGGCAGCCGCCGGTTTTGATGCTCAGCAGGGCGCACCGCTGGATGTCGGAATAATCGCGGTGGGCCTTGTGAACCTCCGCCGCACGCTGCATGAGTTCGGGTAACGGAAGGCGGTAAATCGCCTGAAGGTCTTCGAGTGATTTCATGAAGAAAAGTGTATCGCCGACCGCGAAATCGTCGACGACAACCGACCGTCACTTCGCCTTCTTTTCTGCGAACAGGCCATCGAGCCATTCGATCGCCGCGGGTATGCCCGTATCGTACATGGATTGCGTGTGGCCACCAGTATTCGAGGAAAGGAACTGCACATTCGGGTTGCTCGCACCCAGTTTCGCGACGAATTTTGAAGTCTCCGAATATTTCACTACGGTGTCGTCTTTCGCATGAAACAAGAATGTAGGGCATTTCGGTTCGGTCGGAAACGCGACTGGCGATGTACTCGCGATGTAAGTTCGGAAACCGGGTATCTCACTTTCGAGCATCGCCAGATTTGGGGTCAACCAGGCGACGACATCGAGACACGGTGCGTACGACACGCACGCCTTGATGCGGGGGTCGAGTCGGGCGACCATCAGCGAGTGTGTGGCCGCCGAACTGTGACCGACGATGGCCGTGCGATCCGGATCGATTTTCAACTTTGCCATAGCGAAATCGATAGCCGTTCTGGCATTCTCTCGTCCGGCTCCCGATGCCTTATAGGCTTGCACAGCAGCCAGAAACATGTCATCGTTATCCTGGTTCACTTTGGCCACGTGGCCATCGAGCGAATACGCGACCACGACATATCCTTGTCGGGCGTATGGCAAATGCTCGCCAGCATCGTCGTCGGCCAGGTCCAAGCCGTACATCATGGGACTGCCCGCCGGTGCGATAAACACGACGGGCAACTTTGCGTCCGGTTTTGCGGGCACTGCGGGTTTCGGCAGATACACCCATAGTTTCATCGGCACGCGGCCACGCGGGATCGTCAATTTGTGAACGCGAATGCCGTCTTCCAGAAGTTGACCATCGCCGAGTTCGGGGAACACCACCGCCACCGCCACTGCCGGCATATTGGCAATGGGCGGCATATCGACAATCGGCGGCGGAGCCTTCTGCTGGCAGGCAGGGATGACCGCAATCGCCACGAACAACAGAACTCGCTTCATCGGACAAAACCTCGATGTGGAAAACGCAAGTTGAAGACCTTCCGTACCGATTACAACCCGTCGACTTCCCAGCCTTTGCGGTAGGTGCGGCGGACGTACTGATTTGCGGCCGCCACGTTCGTGATTTTCATATCGTTGGCATTCCAGTCGAGCGTTTCGTTTGGGAAACGGGTCGAGAGGCAACCGAGTAATACCGACTCGGTCAGTGGCCCGGCATACTCGAACGGAGCCGAAGTTTTGCCGTTGCCGCGACACGCTTCGACGAACTGGAGGTAGTGATTTTCGCTCGGCAAGCTCGGCCCTTTAAATTCCTTGAACTTCTCTTCGGGGAGCAATACGAGTGGCCCGATGTACGGCGAATACATCACGCCTTCGGTGCCGATGTAGATCGAACCCTGATCGACAATCTTGATGTCACCCAGAAGCTTCTGCACGGCTTCCGGTGGGCGGGCGTTGCCGTTGGTCCAGGTGAGGGCGACGGTGTCGGTCGTGAATTTCGTGCCGGGAAAGACGAACTTCACGGCGGTTTCGAGGCCCCAACTATCCGCGTTCGGTGCGTCGCCGGTCGAACGAATCGAGGTCGGCGCGGTGAGTGCCAACGACGAAAACACGGGGTCGAGAATGTGGCAACCCATGTCGCCGAAGGTTCCCGTGCCGAAATCGAGACGCTTCCGCCAGTTGCCGGGGTGGTAATAGCCGGTGATGAAATCGCGTTCGGAAGCGACGCCGAGCCAGTCGTTCCAGTTGAGTTTTGCGGGCGTGGCATCCTTCTTGTCGGGGCGTGGGTTCTTGTCGCCCCACATCTTCCCACTCCAACTGTGGACTTCCTTCACTTTGCCGATCGCCCCCGCTTGGATCGTCGCCACAACGGTCCGATGGACGCCGTGCGAGTGAATCTGAATCCCCATCTGGCTGACGATTTTCTTGTCGTGGGCGGCCTTCGCAAGTTGCCGCGCTTCGTACACGGTTTGCGTGAGTGGCTTCTGCGTATAAACGTGCAAGCCCTGCTGGATCGCCCGCATGGTGATCGATGCGTGCATGTGGTCGGGCGTCGAGACGTTCACCGAATTCAGATGCTTTTCCTTGTCGAGAAGCTCGCGCCAGTCCTGATAGATTTTGACGTCGGGGAACTTCTCTTTGAGGCTTTCCGCACGTTCGAGATCGACATCCGCAACGGCAACAAGCTTGATGTGCTTGCTTTCCGTAAGGGAATTAATGTCGGAACCGGCCATCCCTGCGGCACCGAAACTCGCGTGATACAGCGTCTCGCTCGGGGCCGCCGTCGCGTGAGTGCGATACACGAACGGGGCCGCAATACTCGCACCGAAGCCTTTGAGCATCGTGCGTCGCGACAATTTCGTGGGCATGTTTTGAATCCTTTAGAAGAAACCCAGGGTGCGCGGACGCGACCCTGGGCTTTGGAAACGGAACTACTCGACGATCTTTTTGATCTTCACGTTACGGAAGGCCACGGGGTCGTTGTGGCCTGCGAAACCGAAGTGGCCCGTCGTGCGTTCCTTACCGGGGTGTGCGCTCTTTGCCATGTAATCGGTGATCTTGGAAAGGTCCGTATCGAGGATCAGCGAGCCGTTGAGTTCGACTTTGATGGTCGAGCCTTTGACGGTCACTTGTTGGAAGTTCCACTCGCCAACGGGTCGCTGATACCCGCGTGCGGCGGCAGCCATTCCGTAGGCGGAGCCGTGGTACTGGCGTTTGTCGAGCGTTTTGTATTGCTCGGCGTCATCGTCGAGAACTTGCAGTTCGCACATGCCGTCGTAAGCCGTGTCGCCTTTGCCGGGGTAGCGGATGGCCAGGCCGTTGTTGCCACCTTTGGGCAATTTGAATTCGACTTGTGCGACGAAGTCCGCGAACTCGTCTTTGGTGAAGATCGTGCCACCCTTTTTCGGTTTGCAGACGATCGCGCCATCGACGACTTCGTAATTGTCCACGGGGCCTGCCCAACCGTCGAAATCTTTACCGTTGAACACCGATGTGAAACCCGTGCCTGCTTTGGCGGCGAGCATCGCGTTCGCTTCTTCAGTCGGGATTTCGCGAGCGAAAATGTTCCGCCAGCGGATTTCGCCGCCGTGCGTTTGCAGCAGAACGGGGGCCACCTTTTGAAGCGGCGATTTGCGATCCCAGAAGTTTTCGAGGCGTGCATGATCGACGACGAGCTTGCCGTTGAGGTACACCGTCGTACGCTCGCCGACCTGGATAATGCGGAACTGATTCCATTCGCCGAATGGCTTGTCGGCCAGCGTAAGTGGGTCTTTCCCGGCGGCACCCTTGCTGTTGTTCCACAGCCCGCCGCTGCCGAACTTCTTGCCGAGGCCCGACGGATCCGCTTCGCTCGAATCCCAGATTTGCACTTGCGGCGTCGCGCGCATGTAGATGCCCGAGTCGGCCTTCGCGACGGTTTTGTAGTCGATTAAGAACTCGACATCGCCGAACGCTTTGTCGGTCGAGAGGTACGCGCCGAAGCCATCGTTGACGAGGTCGCCGTCTTGCACGCTCCAATGTTTCTTGGCGTCGGCGGTCCAGCCGTCGATCATCGTGACTCGGTCGTCGGCGGTCGTTTTGGCCATTTCGAGCGGGTTGCCACCCTTCGAGTGAACCGCCCAGCCATGCCACCCGCTCAGGTCTTTCCCGTTGAAAACGGCGGTGAAGCCTTTTGGTGGCACGTTGTTTTCTGCACTCGCAGAGAGTGGCCCCAGAATCAGCACGAATGCCGGTAACAACAGTTGGTGAATCGCGAATCGTTTGTTCATCGAAAAGTCCTACTCCCGGTGAGGAAGGTGGCCACGCACGCAAAGTTGCGGCAACTGGCCGTTGATGGCGGGACCGTCATCTTACAGATCGCCGATGATAGCCGATGCAAATCGCAAAGCCACACGGAAAATCGGAATAGTAGGTTGTGCTGGCGAGAACCGAAACCACGGCACGCGAACAGTGCCACGAAATTGAGCAGGCCAAAGGACGTTCCGCCCGTGGGCTTTGGTTCGCATCACCCCATTGGCATCAAGTTAAGCGGTTGTGGGCATTTCCACCTTGTACTTGAGCTGGCTCGGATCTGCGAGCAACTCGAAGGTACTGGACGACTT
>JAYVXI010000084.1:0-20231 GCA_043785305.1 Limnoglobus sp.
CACTCCCGGTAAGAGAAGCCGTACATTAAACGGAGGCCTCACCCTCGCGCAACGCGCAAATATCGTGCCGAACGCGATAGGGACAAGCCCGGTGGCTCGTTGTTACGATGCCAGCGGGCGTTCCGCGACGGCGACCATGCAGTCGCTGCCGCCGAAGAGATAGGTGATCCAGGCGGTCATTTTTGCGAGCGGCTTCCACCTTAGTAGACGTTGCCAGATTGCGGCCTGATGTCGTTTCGTCGCGAGTTTGGCCGACGAACGCAGCCAGTCGCTGTGGCGGATCGTGCGTTGATGGCTGAGCGCGAACCCCGCACTGGCCAGCGCGTCGGCGAGCGTTTTTGGCGTGAAGTGAATGAGGTGGCGGGGTAAGTCCAAACCGAACCACGACGGGCCGAACCAACGGTACGGCCAACTGTCGATGTTCGGGCACGCGACGATGATCTTCCCGCCGGGCACCAGTAGTTTGTACGCTTCGCGCAATATCCCGACGGGATCGTGAACGTGTTCGAGCGAGTGCCACATCGTGATGACATCAAAGCTGTTCGGCTTCAGTTCCGCGTGCGGTAAGCTGCCGACGATCGCGCGGAGTCCGAGTTGGTCTTGCACTTCGCGGACGGCACCGACGGCGGCATCGAGACCGGTGACTTGCCAACCTTGGTCGGCCATCCGCTTCAAAAACGACCCGCCCCCGCAACCGAAGTCCAGCAATCGCCCCTGGCCGTGCCACGGCAAATCGCCGCGGCGCTCGGGGCACGAACGCCCCGACACACGGCCCCACCACGACATCGGGCGTGCGAGCCGCATCTTCCGCAGTCGGCGGTGCGGCTTATAATCGGCGGGGTAAAATGCGCCAATCGTCGAGGCATCGGGACGCGGATTCGTGAATTGTAAGCTGCAATTGCGACATTTGACGACCGCGAACCACAGTCCTTCGGTCGTCGTGTCGGACATGATCGGTGCCGGGTCTTGCGCTTCCAGCACCGGCTCGGCGTCGGCGTGACCGCACAACGGGCACGCAGTCTCATCCCACACCACGGGTATCGTGGGGTGTGCCGCAAGTTGCGATGAAAATCGCGAGAGCATCATGGACAGTCCTTGTCGCAAAGAGACCGCAACAAGTTAGTCACTGCCGCGCGACTGTGTCAACCGCAAGACGTCGAAAGGGAAATATTCACTTCACGGCCGACAAATCGGCGGTTTGGCTGGCGTTCCAGGCTTCGACGGTGCCGATCGGCAGCCAGTAGGCGGCTTCGACGACGCGGAAGGCGTTCTTCGCGGCCAGCAGACTGACGGCTTCGGTGATCTCGTACTCGCCGCGCGGCGACTCGGTCAATTTCAGGTCGAACACGCGACTCGGGAACAGATACCCGCCGATGTTGGCCAGTTGTGGTGGCAACAGCCCCGTTGGCTTTTCGACGAGCGTGGCGAGCGTGCCGTCCGGTTTCGACGTGATGATTCCGTAACTTTCGGGTTCGTCGACTGCGTGTGCCAGGATGCCCATCGGCACGTTCGCGAGTTTCATCAAGTCCGCTTTGCCGATCAAGTCATCGCCGTTGAGCACCATCACGCGGTCCGAGGAAATCAGGCCTTTGCAGGCCATCAAGGCATCGCCAGTGCCGCGCGGTTCCTTCTGGCGGACGGTCGCCCAATTCTTGACTTGCGGTTGCGCGACGAGGTAATCTTCGATCTGCTCCGCAAGGTAGTTCACGACCACAACGAGTCGCCCGATCGGTGGCAGTGCGCCGATGATCCAATCGAGGATCGGTTTGCCCTGCACCGCGAGTAGCGGTTTCGGCGTGTCGTTGGTGTGTGGCCGTAACCGCGTGCCCTTACCCGCAGCCAAGATGATGCAGTCCATGAAATCGCTTCCCAAACGTATGACCATTCGCCCGTTAAACACTCTAGGATACTCCGCCGAAAAATCCGGGGCTTTCGCGAGAATGGGTGAACTCGGCAAAACCCGGAAGACGATAAGAAGTGTGTCGGGTAGGTGGCGGCGAAAGCCGTAGCCAACCGGACGGGGTCTTCAGGTTCGCCGCACGGAAGCGGGCCGGTCGATCTCTGCCCGTGACCGCGTGCCGGGTCGGCTCCGTTACCACCCAACGGACCGCCCCGGACGCCGGTTACGCGGATTCCCAATACACCCACGGACGGGATATATCATGCGACGCATTCTCGTACTGTCGATGGCGATCGGTCTGTTATCGGTCAATTTGGGTTGCAAGCACGTCGCGGGTAAGAGCGACTGTAGTTACAACCCGGCGAGCGCGGAACTCAACACGGGTAGCAGCAACCCGTACGCTACGATCGGTGCGCCGATCAACAGCACGACCGTACCCGAGAAGATGCCAGCCCCGCTCGAAGACAAGAAGCCGATGCCAGCCGCGAAGTAAATCGTTGCCGGACTATCAACGATCCACTGATAACTGACAACGATTCATCGTTAAAAACAGTAGTGGATAGTTAAGAGTTGTGTGTGGTTAGTCGTTATACGAGCGATGCGGGCGGGCGAAGCAAGGATGCTCGCTGGCCCGCATCGTCTTTTCATTCGCCCGCGCGTTTCGGCAGCCACGCTCGCACGTCGACGCCGATCATTCCGGCGCGGCGAGCGGCTTCCATCCCGATGTTCGTATCCTCGAACACCACGCACTTCGTGGCTTCGACGCCCAACCGTCGCGCCGCTTCGAGGAACACATCGGGTTCGGGTTTGTGCCTCGGCGTATCTTCGGCACAGACGATCGCTTGGAACCAATCGCCGACGCCGATCGCGGTTAGCGTTTGCCTCACGACATCGCGATAGCCACCGCTCGCCACCGCCATCGGCAACCGATTTCGGTGCGTGGCCGCAATCGCCACGACTTGCGGAATCGCCGTCACTTCGCCTAAAAACAGCAGGAATCGCTCTTCTTTCTCGCGAACGAGCGAATCGACATCCCCGACCGCGATGCCGGTTTCTTCGGACAACAAGCGAATGATTCGCGACGTCGGCATTCCGCCGAGTTCGTAGAAACGCTTCTCGGTGAACGGGATACCCTGCGTGCCGAGCATCGCCGACCACGCGCGATAGTGGATCGGCATCGTGTCTGCGAGCGTGCCATCGCAATCGAAGATTAGGCCGCACGTGCCGGGGGGCAAAGTCCAAAGCATCGACTGGTTCCGTGAGAAAGTTTTACTTCGGCAAATCGATCGCCAGCAGTTCGTTTTCGTCGCGCAGAAACAGGCGGCCATCGACGAGCGCCGGGTGCGACCACGTCGGTCCGCAGACTTTCGAGCGACAGAGTTCCTTGTATTCCTTCTCGCTCGGCTGCAACAAAATCAGGTGGCCGTTGTCGTCGAGCATCAGCAATTTGTCGTTTGCGGTGCGGATGATCGCGGCATGGTAGCGGCCGACTTTCGTCTTCTCCCACTGCACCTTGCCCGTCTCGATTTCGACGCAACGCAGTGTGATCGAGGCGTTCAACAGCGTCGCGGCCCCGTTCACCATGTAGGCAAATTTACCGACGACAACTGGCGTCGAGAAGTAACAGGTGAGCGCCTTCTTCTCCCAAACTTTCGTTGTGGAAACGGTATCGCCGCTCGTCGTCAGGCGTACGGCAATGCTGCCGGCCGTGACCGAACTGCCGATGACGAGATCGTCGACGATGACGGGGCTGGTCGAACTTTCGTTGAGCTTATCCTTGAACGGCACCGCCCAACGCTCCTTGCCTGCAAGCGAAATTGCACGTAAATGCGACCCCGTCAGGAAGACGATTTCGCGCTGATCGCCTTTGCCGTGCGCCACCGGCGAGGCGTAACTCGCCGCATCGTCGGTGACTTTCCAGGCGACGGTGCCCTTCTCGACATCGAACCCGACGAGGCCCGAACCCTTGCCGCCGACCATAACGACGACGGTGTTTCCTTCGACGATTGGCGACATCGAGATACCGAAGAACAGGTTGGTCGTGTCGAACACCTTCAGCGTATCGACCTTCCATTTCACATCGCCGGTTTTGGCGTCCCAACACGCGAGAATGCCGGTGCCGCCGAGCGTGAAGACGCGGCCATCGGCGACGACGGGCGTGCTGCGTGGCCCCTTCCCGAACGGCGGCGCGAACGCCTCCCGCGTATAGCTTTTCACCCATTTCTCGGTGCCCGTTTTCGCATCGTACGCCGCCAGCGCGTCGGCATCTTGCCCCTTCGGCTGAAAGAACGCATACACGACGCCATCCGCCACCACCGGCGAACTGTGCGCAAATCCGAGCGCGTGCTTCCACGCCACTTTCGGTTCGCCCGTCCACGCCTCGACTTTTTCCGTGGAGACATTATCGCGGTTCGGCCCGAGGAACTGCGGCCAATCGGCGGCATGAACTGCGGATGCAACCAACGCAATAGCGAGAGTGAGCAGTATGCGTAGCATCGGTCACCAGTTTGTAGGCGAAGTCTCCGTCTGAAGTCTCACGACTTCCGCTAGGAAGAGTATATTCGGTCGGAAGTCGCGCGACTTCGACTTCGGAACGCATTCGACCTGCCCTTCCGCAATCGGTGGCGCTGGGGTATATGCATATCGAGGAGTCTCTTATGCGCGACCGTTTATTGATTCTGGTAGCTGTCGGTTTGCTTGCGATTGCGGCGGTTCTGCCGGCGCAAACTCCGGCGGCGCGCGGCACGCATTACCACCGCGATGGCTTCTCCGGAAGGCAACCCTCCTGGGTGGCGGGCGATACGAACGTCGAACTGGAAGAGAAGGATCACCGCATTTCCACCGAGCGGTACTACAACGCGCCGTCGTCGGAATATCTGAAGGTCGAATCGAAGCCGAAAGTGGCAGGTACCGACGCGGAATTCGCGCACTATTACTACGAAACGCCCCCGTGCCCCGTGTCGCCAGGGGCCGGTTCGGAAGCGACGGCGAGCGTCTGGATCAAGAGTTTCCGCCAAGGAATCCAGCTACGGGCACGGGTGGTGTTGCCGAAGGAACGCGACCCGAAGAACCCCGATGCCGCCCTGACGACGCTCATTCTCGGCGATGCGTACCCCGAAGAAAAAGTCCGCCAGTGGCACCGATTGACGCTCGGAAACCCCGCCGAGGGGCTACGCAAACAGCTACCCGTATTGCGTACGAAACTCGGCCGCGACATCGACCCCACGGATGCTTATATCGACCGCCTCGTGCTGAACGTATATGCCGGTGCGGGGTCATCCGAAATGTGGATCGACGACCTCGACATCGGCCCGTGCGACATCGACCCGAAGAAGCCCACGCGTGGTATTGGTCGGCCCGTGAGCATTACGAAAAATATACCCGGCGACTTACCGGGAACGATGCCGAACGGCATCGCGCACCCGTACGCGGTGGAGTTCGTGGCGGGTCGCATTCTGATTAACAAAAAGCCATTTTTCATGCGTGCGGTTCGGCACACGGGGCAGTCGATCAAGGGGCTTCGCGACATCAACTTCAACACGATCGCCTTCCCCGCCGGTACCGATCCGGCGCTGATCGACGAGGCCGTCACGAAGAATAGTTTCATGGTGATTGCGGGCGTGCCGTTGTTGGGCGAACTCGGCAACGAGACGCCGGTGAGTATCGGCCGCGATGCCGACCGGTTGGCCGAACATTTCCGCCGCTTCCGCTCCGGTGATGGCGTACTGATGTGGGATCTCGGCGGCGGTCGTACGACCGAACAACTCAGGGCCGTATCGCGCACCGCCGAGACGCTCCGCGAGTACGACCCGCGACGCCCGCGTGCCGTCGATCTCTGGGATGGCTACTCGGCGTACTCGGAATATATGGACGTAATCGGCAGCCACCGTTGGCCGTTGTTCACGGGGTTGGAACTCGATAAATACCGCGAATGGTTGTTGCAACGCCGTACGTTAACCGCGCCGGGTAAGCTGATGTGGACGTGGGTGCAAGCCCATAGCGAGCCGTGGTATTTGCAGGTGGCCACGGGGCAACCGAACCCCGACTCGCTCGATTCGCCGCTCGGCCCGCAGCCCGAACAGATCCGCCTCCTGACGTACCTCGGACTCGCCTGCGGTTACCGCGGCCTCGGCTTCTGGACGGATCGCTTCCTCGCGCCCGACCCCGCGAACATGCCGATCAGCACGACCGGCGGCGCGGCACGAAGTACCTCGAATAACAGCCGCGATCGACTGATCGAACTTTCGTTTCTGAACACCGAACTCGAACTGCTCGAACCGATCTTGTTCACCGCCGAAGACGAAAAAACCATCTGGGTACCGACGTCGCACTGGGGCGTGAAGGCGGCGATCATTCGCGGCAAAAAAGGCATCCTCGTTCTACCGATGTGGCTCGGGAGTGGTTCGCAACACTGCCCCGATCAGGGCGCAATCGACAACCTCAAAATCGTCGTGCCGCTCGTGCCGGAAGGCTACGACCCGTGGATGCTGACACCGGCGACGTACGAAAATCTCCGTTCGACTGGCGGCGTGAAATCGGTACCGGGTGGCGTGGAAATCACGATCCAGAAGTTCGACCTGACCGCCGCAATCGTGTTGACGAACGACCTCACACCGGAAGGCATCGTCGTCCGCTGGCAAGACAACATCCGCAACGGTTCGGCACGAAAAGCAGCACAATTGGCGAAAGAACAGGCGCTCGAAATCTTCGATAAAGTGCGAACCGTCCACGAAGCCCTGGCACCGATTGCCCCCGATGTGCGTGGTTCGGACGACCTCTTCGCGCAATCGCGGCAGTCGATTCGCCGTGCGGAAAAGGCGATCGATAACGGCCAGCCCGACATCGCCTGGCGCGAGGCGCGGGCATCGCTTCGCCCGTTGCGAATCATCATGCGCGAGCATTGGAAAAACGCAACCGCGTCGTTGACCGCGCCGACCGCCAGCCCGTACGCCGTCGGATTTTACACGCTGCCGAAACACTGGGAACTGGCCCGCATGATTCAGAACGCACAACCATTGCCGAACGTCGTGCGGTCCGGTGGCTTCGAGCTGAGCGAAGCGGCGCGGCCCGAGGGTGCGGCCGTGCAGTCGGTGCCCGGCTGGGTGGCCCGCGAAAGCCACCTCGATGCGGTCACGCCGACGGCATCAATCGTGAATGTGACCGACGAAATTCGCGACAAACCGCCGGAGAAAGGCCCACCTCCGAGCGTGCAGCCGAACCTCGGCAAGCACTGTCTGAAACTACGTGTTACCGCCAACCCGTCGCCACTCAACAAGAACTTCCGCCCGCCACAAGCTCTGGAGCGCGTGTCGGTAGTGGCCGAGTCGCCGGTGTATGAAGTGCCGCCGAAATCGTGGGTGCGCATCGGCTTCTGGGTGAAGGTGCCATACGCGATTGAAGGCTCTGCCGACGGCGTGGTGGTGTTCGACTCCGTCGGCGGCGAACCGCTCGCCGTCCGCATCGGCTCCACTGGTCGCTGGAAGCAACACTTCCTCTACCGCCAAGCCCCCGCCGACGGCAAAATCGCGATGACCTTCGCGCTCACCGGCCTCGGCGAAGCCTACTTCGACGACCTCAAAATCGAACCGATGACAACGGGCAGCGAATCGCTGATGCGACGGTAAGTTGAAAAGCCCAGGGACGGCCGTCCCTGGGCTTTTGGTTGCAGTTACTGAGGAGCATTTATGAAAGTCGCCCGCATGAGTTCATCGAGACTAATCGCAACAATACTTGCACTGGGCGGGATAATTTGGTCCGTTCTGCTTCTGTCCACGTTTGGGCTGTGGAGTTTACTTCCGTTGCCATTCGGAGTCGGTTACCTGCTCACTATCGGGTATTGCATCCGATCCGTTGCGAATCCATCCATGACTTTTCGATCTGTTCTCTGGTGGGGGTCTATCGTAATTAACGGTGTTTTTCTGTCAGTGGACTTATTTGGAAATGGCTCGCAAGCTTTCGAAAAGCCCGTGCCTTTAATCTGGTGGAGCTTTGCGGTGTCAATGTCATCGATTGCATTGGTTTGCGAGCGGAAATAGTATTACGGAGTTGTTATCGCACTCGTCGCTGATCTGCTCCAGTCCCACTTGCCGTTCGTCCCATTCGTCGCGGAAGTTGCGGCGCTCGTTCTCGACTTCCTCTTCGCTACGGGGAGCGATTCCGCTCGCCTCCAAGTTAGCCCAAATCGTTTCCATCATCGTCCAAAACCGGCTGGCTACGATCGGCGGCGAGAGTGTCTCCACGGTGGCTCGCGCGTTCATCGTTTCGCTCTCCATATGGTGTATGTGCTTACTTTCCTTGCGCACATTGTACCAAAGCCATTTGCCTTGTTGCTTTCCTTGCGGCGATTCGGCATAATTCACTTCCACCCTGCCGTTTCTCCGCGTTTCGAGGATCCTCTCTCATGCGATTTCTGTTTGCACTTACGATTGTGGCCATCGCGGCCACTGCGGTTCTGGCGAAAGACATCAGTTGGCAAAAGACCGTGCTCGACCGCAAGTTCCGTTCCGAGGGCGTGGCCGTCGGCGATGTGAACAAGGACGGCAAAAAAGACGTCATGAACGGGGAGTATTGGTACGAAGCCCCCGACTGGACGCCGCACGAAATGCAGCCACCCGTCGATCACAAAGACGGCCTGACCAACTACAGCCGCGTGTTCGCTTGTTGGTCCGAAGACCTCAATGCCGACGGCTTCCCGGACCTCATCGTCATCGATTTCCCCGGTGCGCCGTGCTACTGGCTGGAAAACCCCAAGGGCCAAAAGGGCCACTGGACGCGGCACACGATCTGGCACAGCGCCTGCAACGAAACGCCGCTCTATTCGGACCTCCTCGGTAACGGCAAGCGCGTTCTCGTGATGGGCTATCAGCCGAAGGACGCGAAAACTGACGGTAATCAAGGGTTAATCGCGTACTTCACCCCGAACGCGAAAGACCCGAACGCCCTGTGGGACGCCCACGCGATTAGCGACCCGACGAAACCGGGGGCACCGGGCAGCCAACGCTTCAGCCACGGCCTCGGCGTCGGCGACCTCAACGGCGACGGCAAGAACGATGTGATCTGCACCGGCGGCTGGTGGGAACAACCGAAGGAACTGAGTGCGGACAGCGCGTGGAAATTTCACCCCGCGAACCTCGGCGATGCGTGTGCCGACATGTTCGCCACCGACATCGATGGCGACGGCAAAGCCGACGTGCTGAGTACCTCCGCACACCGTTTCGGCATCTGGTACCACAAGCAGAAACCCGACCCCAAGGGCGGCGAGTCGACCTTCGAGAAGGTCGAACTGTTCGGGCGCTTGACATCTGAGACGCATGCCGCGCACTACGTGGACATCGATGGCGACGGCTTGAAAGACCTCGTCACCGGAAAACGCTGGTGGTCGCACGGTCGCAGCGAACCGGGTTCGTCGTGGGACGCCCGCATCTTCTGGCTCAAGGCCGTCAAAGAGAAAGATGGCTTCATCAACTTCGTGCCGACGCTCATCGACAACGACTCCGGCGTCGGCACGCAGTTCGAGGTGACCGACATCAACGGCGACGGCTTACTCGACGTCATCACGTCGAACAAAAAGGGCGTCCACGTCATTCTTCAGGTCCGCAAGTAGTTTGCGATTGACGCGATGGGTGGAAATTCAGTTTACGTGGGGCACGTTTTTAACGTGCCCCACGTTATTGATTAATACGCCGCGGCGGCCAGGCGCTCTTTCTTCACCGCGTCGCGCATCGGCTCGATCATCAGATTCAAATCGCCCGCGATTACGGCGTCGAGTTTGTAAATCGTGAACTCGATGCGGTGGTCGGTGCAGCGATTTTGCGGGAAGTTGTAGGTGCGGATGCGGGCGTTGCGGTCGCCGGTGCCGATCAGTGATTTCCGCATGTCGGCGCGTTCCTTGTGCAACTTGTGTTGCTGAAACTCGAACAGCCGCGAGCGCAAAATCCGCATCGCGCGGTCGTAGTTTTTGTGCTGGCTGCGTTCGTCCTGGCACTTCACTTCCATCTCTTCGATCGTGCCTTTGCGATACCAAATGCGCACGGCGCTTTCGGTCTTATTCACCTTCTGGCCACCCGCGCCGCCCGCGCGCATTCGCTCCCACTCGATGTCTTCGGGGTTGATGATGACCTGCACTTCGTCCGGCTCGGGCAGTACCGCCACCGTTGCGGCCGACGTGTGAATCCGCCCCTGCGTTTCGGTCTTCGGCACGCGCTGCACGCGGTGCCCGCCAGACTCGAAGCGGAGCATCTGGAAGCAGTTTTCGCCCTTGACGCTGAAGACGACTTCCTTGAAGCCGCCCGCTTCGCCGGGGCCGAACGAAATTTCTTCGATGGTCCAGTTGCGTTCGCGGGCAAACCGCGTGTACATCTCGTACAGCGACCCGGCAAACAGCGCCGCTTCATCGCCACCGGTACCCGCGCGAATTTCGACGATGATGCGGTCGAAATCCTCGCCGGGATCGACCAGAAGCTGGTCCTCGATCTTCGCTTTCAACGTCTCGTATTGCGGGCGCAGTGCGGCCAGTTCCTCTTCGGCGATGGCCACGAGTTCTTTGTCCGAAAGCATCGTCTCGGTTTCGTCAATCGCGCCGGAGATACGCAGGAACTCGATGTACGGCTTCACCGCTTTCGCGAGCGCGCCGTGCTCTTTCGCCACGACTGCGAACCGAGCCGGATCGCAAGAAATGACGGGGTCCGAAAGCTGGGTTTCCAGCTCGCGAAAGCGGGCCAACTTCTGCTCCATGGCGGGCCACATACGAACACCGGCTTTGTGGGAGAACGGGAAAAGGGGATGACCGGAAACGACAAAAGTGACGGAGGAATCTCGCGGCGGGAATCCCCATCGCGACCGATTCTCCCGTCACCTTTAGCGGATGCTCTTCGCTACTTCGTTGCGCTGGCTTCGGCAGCGGCCTCAGCGGCGGCGACTTCGGCCTTCGTTTCGCTGGCCTTGATGCCGTAGGCCGAGTTCTTGTAGCGCGTGTTGAACTTCTCGACGCGGCCCGTGGTGTCCAGGAACTTCATCTTCCCGGTGAAGTACGGGTGGCTCGCGCTCGAAATTTCCACCTTGTACAGTGGGTATTCGTTGCCGTCGGTCCACTTGACCGTCTCGGTGGTGCTGACCGTGGACCGCGTGAGGAACGTGAAGTTCGCCGCCGCGTCCAGGAACACGACCGGCCGGTATTGAGGGTGAATGCCCTTCTTCATAACGAATCGTCCTATGTGTGTCGCCCGACCAAATTAGATAAGTCATGATAGCTACGCCGCGAACGCGGGCAAGAGCGCGGCGAGCCATTGGGTTCGCGTGAGATTGTCGTAAAATCGCGACACCCCATCGAGGAGTCGCACGATGACCTCCGTTCTCAAACGAAAGCTCTCCGAAGCCGAGTGCCCGTCTCCAGCGACCAGCCCGTTCGCCTGAATATGCGGCACGGCGAAACGGGGAGAATACAATCTCAGCCGATCAGTTTGCGGTAGTCGTCCATGAGGTGCGCCATCACTTTGCTCTTGATGCCGCCCCAGACTTTGTCGCCGATTTCGCCGCTGAACAACCCCGTCGCAACATCGCCGGCGGCCCCTTGCAGATACGTCAGCAGGTTCGCGGCCTCGTTGCCGTCGCCTAAGAACATGAGTTTGTTGCAGTGGGCGAAATCGTTGGCGACGAGGCTCATCATCGGCAACAGCGGCACGGGGTCCGGTGGGTTCACGTAGCGGAAAATCGTGTTCGGGAACTCGCGGTCGAATGCTTCTGCAACGGCTTTGTTCCCGACCATCGGCGCGCCGAACGTGTAGACCTGATGCACCGAGAGAAACTTGCGTTTGAACAGCCACGCCCCCAGCAGCGCGAGCGCCCCACCGAGGCTGTGCCCCGTCACCCAGACGGGCCGATCTTTCGCTTTCACTTCGGCTTCGAGTTGCGGGTAGAGTTCGTCCCAAACGTCGGTGATCGCGCCGACGAACCCCTGGTGAAACTTCGCCCCGACGCCGGCCGCGAGAAACTCCGTCGACAGTTTGCCTTGCGGCACGATCAACAAGTTCATCGCGTTCGTCAGCAACCAGTCTTTCAAGCCATCGATGCTCGTCGGCTCTTCGCTGCCGCGAAACGCCACGACGATATGATTGTCGTTCGTGGCCAGATACGCCTGCGTGTTGTTGACGCTAATCAGCTTCGCCGTCAGCCCGAGTTCGTTCTGAAACGCCTCGGTACCCCGCTCGGCCGGGTAGTACGCAAAGTGCGATGCCGCCGCAAACGCCTTGGCATTCCGCAAGTCGCCGCGTTCATCTTCAAACAGCGCGAATGGCATTCCGTCGTCTCCTGGTGGTAGTCGGTCCTGAAAGCCCCGATCCCATGGTTACACCATGGGCTGAACGAGCGACCCTTTCAGGGTCGGAAACTTTCACTTCGTCAACTTGCGGTCGGGGACGGCGGCTTTCCAGTCGCGGCCGGTCTGGCCCTTTACGGTGGTGCCGGTGAGGTCGAGTTCCATTAGCGCGATGAGCGGCACGATGTGTTGGCGGAAACCGTCATCGGTGATTTTCGTACCGGCAAGCCGCAACGATCGCAGCTTCGGCAATGCGGCGATCAGCACCAGCGATTGGTCGGTGATGGCCGTGCCGTTGAGATCGAGTTCGCGCAAGTTCGGCATATCGCGGAGCCGTTCGACGAGTTCATCGGTCACGTCGGCGTTCGCCCACTGGAGTACGGCGAAGGTCTTCTTCGCGTTCAAAATTTCGTACTCGCTCGGCTTCGCGCCCGTGAGCGTCAGGCGCTCTTCGGCTTGGCTGCCTTCGACGGCTTTCACTTCGGTTTTGGCTTTGTCGTCGGGCGGGGCGAACTTATTGATGAGGATCGGCGACGCGGCAATCGCCGTCCCGAGCACGATCACCAGCCCCGGTTTGAACCCGCGCACGACGATCGTGCGAAGCACGGGCAGTAGCCGAATCAGCAACCAAACCAGGCCCACGACCGCAATCGCCAGCCCCACAGCCAGCACGATCGCACCCGTTCGTTCGTCGATCCGGAACATGAAACCTCGCAGCAAAAGTACGCGAAACGCCTGAAATAAAGTCTGACTTCTCACTCCCAGAGATCGGCGGGAGCCACTCCGAGAGCCGTCGCTAGTTTGAGCACCGTGTTCTTTTGCGGGCGACACGTGCGGTTGAGCATCATCGAGATCGCTGGCTGGCCGATGCCGATTTTCTCGGCCAACTCGGATTGAGTCAGCCCCTTTGCAGCCATGAGCGAGCGAAGCCGTTCCGCGAACGTGCCTTCCTGGCGATCCATTTCCGCAACAATCGGCCCGGCTTCGGCGTCTTGCCCTACCGCGATTTCCTTGGCTTCGAGGAGATCGAGACCGGGCAAACCGGTGGCATCGGCATTCGGAAACAGAATCTCCGACAAGAGCGCGCAAGTCGACTGTTCTTCGTACTTGTCCAACTCGCCAGACGCCAATTGTTCAAACAGTTCCAGCGCCGCCGAACGCAGTTCGTTATCGCACTCCATAAGGGCCAGTACGAGCGGCGAGGCCAGCTTGAACGACTGCGCCTGGAACTCCTGCGCGCGGGGAACCGTCATTTGTGTTGTGGTCATTTTGAGATAATCGAGATTAAACACTGTCAGTTTATACCCGCAGTATCACATTTGTCAACTCGGCATCAGCATCTTGTGTGATAATTTAGTCTGATGGCGCTTAGCAATTCTTATTCGACGTTTAGCCACGCTGCGTAGTCTTCCGAGAGAAGTGCGGGGCATGATGTAGAATGGAATCCTTCTCGACGTTTCGCCACGTCAACTCGGTGATGTTCCGGTTATAACTTGCTTCGCTACCGTTATGTATAAAATTTCCGATCTGGCGGTTTCGCGGTAAGTTAATGGTAGAGAGATACCATTAACGCGAGATTATCAAATGCCTGTTAAGAAGCGAACCACCTTCTCGCCTGAATCGTACGCTCTCGCTAAAGAGATCCGCACATCGCGAGCGTCGATTCACGCGAAGCTAATCACGACAGTCAAGAAAATTACCGATGAAAAGCGTTCGGCTAACACCGAAGAAACCGTTTCGATGGATGCTATGCAAGCATCCATTATGGATCACGATACGCGGATTAACGCCGTGGAAAACGTGACTATCGACCTTGGTGATGAAGGGAATGACCCCGAACCACCCGCAAATCGTTCACAAGGCTCGCCAACGCGAACCGGCGAACCCCGATCTTGCAATTTGCAACATTATGGCGAATCGGACGTAGAACACGCTACCCGCCAGAGAATGTACGACAAAATGACCGAGTAAAAACGACAAAATCGGCGACGCTTTCGCACCGCCGATTTCGTGTTTACTTGCAAAAAACATGCAGCCGAGTAGCTCGTCGCCAGCGGACCGCAAATGCAGCCCTCTCAACCGCATCATCATTATACAGCAGGCAGAAATTAGATTGCAAGTTAATTTGCAAAGAAAATGAAAAATACCCTCGCCATTTGAAGGTCAACTCCAATGCATCTACTCTACCTGGATGACTCGGGATCTACCGAGAACCCGAACGAGCAATACCTCGTTTTGGGAGGGATTTGCGTCCACGAGCGGCAAGTGCAGTACTTTACCCAGGAATTAGACAAGATCGCGGATCGACTGATCCCAGGAAAACCGGAAACCGTCGAGTTTCATGCGTCGGTCATTTTCTCCGGTCGAGAGTTGCCATGGAAATCGATGAAGGAGAAGGGTGAGCGACGAGACGTGATCAAAGAGGTACTGGCCGTTCTGCCTAACTCCTCCGATGGCGCGCGTGCGTTCGCAACCGTCGTTCACAAAGCGTCGTTTCCCGGCAGGCACGCTATGGAAATGGCATTTGAGGACGTCTGCAGTCGCTTCGACAAGTTCCTGCGCCGGGTGGACAGCAAGGGACTGATTATTCTGGACGAGAGCGCTCATGCAACCCGGCTCCAGGAGTTGGCCCACCAGTTCCGCAAACTCGGCACACAGTGGAAAGTGATCCGCAATGTGATCGAAGCGCCGCTGTTCGTGACCTCCCGTGCCTTCCGATGCGTCCAGCTCGCGGACCACATCGCTTACGCCGTCTTCCGGCGCTACGAGGCGAAGGATGCCACGTACTTCGACGTATTTGCCAACTGTTTCGACAGAGATCGGAAGGTGGTGCACGGGCTAAGCCATCTGGAAAAGAACATCGCCGAATGCATGTGCGTCGCGTGCATGAGTCGGCGTTAACGATTATGCTTTGGGACGGACATATGAGTTCGCACGGATTCGATCAGGTGATCAACCTGGCGCTCACACTGCAGTCTGAAGGCGACCGCGGATGCAGCAGCCCATCCAGGGCATTCCCCGTTTAGCCGCGCTCCGCTTCGCGGCGTTGTCCGTAGAATGCGTGCGTATGCCCCGCAGATTCGCAGGTTGCCCCCACGCGATGAAAATGCTGATTACGGCTGGCGGAACCCGCGCCCACGTCGATCCGGTGCGGTGCTTCTCGACGATCTTCACGGGGAAGACCGGCGCGACCGTGGCCACTACTGCCTGGAATCGCGGCCACACGGTGTCGTTTCTCACGTCGAACCCCGATCAGTTACCGGAGATTCCGGACCAATCCACGCTCAGCGAACGCCGCTTTCAGACGACGGTGTATTCGTCGTTCGACGATCTCACGATGCTGTTGCAAAAGCACGTGCGGAGCGGCGAGTACGACGTGATTATTCACACGGCGTCGATCGCGGAATACCTCGTAGCGGGTGCGTATACGCCGGATGCGGGGACGCAGTTTCAGTCGCGTAGCCAGACGTGGGACGCGCCGGGTGCGCCGAAGTTCGTCGAACGCAAACCGGGGCAACTCGACGGTACCGAAGCCGAAGTCTGGGTGCGGTTGATGCGCGCGCCGCGACTCATCGACCGCTTCCGCCCGCAATGGGGGTTCCGTGGCACGCTCGTCGTGTTCAAGACTCTCAGTGGACGTAACGACACCGAATTGATTGCGGCCGCCGACGAAGCCCGCGGGAATAGCTACGCCGATCTCATCGCGGCAAACACCGCCGAATCGGCGAAACACTGGGCGCTGCTCGGCCCCGTCGATGGTCGTTTCGAGCGCGTGGCACGCCGCGAACTACCCGAACGATTGTTGCTGACGATCGAACATATGCGACAGACCGGCAAGGGGAGTTGGCACGATGGCTAATATCTTGCTCGGCGTGACGGGGTCCGTTGCGGCCACGAAAACGCCGGAGCTTTCCGCAGCGATTCGGGCGGCGGGCCACGATGTGAAGATCGTGGCGACCGATGCTTCAACGTACTTTTTCGATGCGAATACGCTCGGTTGCCCGCTGTACCGCGATGCGGATGAGTGGCCCGGCGAACGCTACGAGCGCGGCGATGCGGTCTTGCATATCGAACTGCGCAAGTGGGCGGACCTGTTTCTGTTCGCGCCGATCGACGCGAACACACTGGCAAAGTTGGCGGTCGGGTTGGCGGACAATTGCTTGACGTGCGTCTGGCGGGCGTGGGATTTGGCGAAGCCCGTCGTGTTGGCACCGGCAATGAACACGCTGATGTGGCAACACCCGTTCACGCGGCGACACCTGCGTTCGATTGCCGCCGACTTCGGTGGCGGCCACCTGCCCGGCCACCTCGACGCCGACCAACTGATTCCGCTCATGAACGACCGCTGCAAGGGGTTGCGGATCGTGCCACCCATCTCCAAAGAACTCGCCTGCGGCGACATCGGCATCGGCGCGATGGGCACCGTCGCGGAGATCGTTGCGAGCGTCGTGAACTCGGCACGTTAAAAACGTGCCCCACATTTATCGTGAATTTCGAGGAGTGAGAATGCCGGAGTCTGCGGGTGAGTATGCGATCTTGGCGGTGGCGGCGTTCGTGGCGGGCGTCATGAATGCGGTGGCGGGCGGCGGTACGCTACTCACGTTTCCGGCGCTCATGAGCATCGGCTTACCTGCCACGATTGCCAACGCAACGAGCACCGTGGCGCTTCTGCCCGGTTCGTTTGCCGGGGCGTGGGGTTACCGCAAAGAGCTACGCGAATCGCGCCGGTTCGCCCGCACCATGTTGCCCGTTAGCCTGATCGGTGGCATCTTCGGTGCGATCTTGATCGTCGCGTATCCGGATCGATTCAATGTGCTAGTGCCGTGGTTGATCCTCACGGCGGCGGTGCTGTTCCTGCTGCAAGTTCCGTTGCAACGGTTGTTGAAGCAAAAACAAGGCGACACGACCGCGCCGAGTGCCCGACTCGGTTTCGCGCTCATCGGCTTTCAGTTCCTGATCGCGACTTATGGCGGGTATTTCGGCGCGGGCATCGGCATCCTCATGCTCACCTCGCTCGGGTTCATGGGCATCGGCGACATTCACAAAGTCAACGCCGTCAAAACCTTCCTCGCATCGGCGATCAACGCCGTCTCGGTGGTCGTCTTCCTGTGGGAAAACCTCGTCCGTTGGGACTGCGTCTTCGCGATGGTCGTGCCCGCGATAATCGGCGGCTACTTCGGTGCCCGCGTCGCACGGAAGCTACCGGCGAAGTACGTGCGATGGACGGTGATCGCCATCGGTTTCAGTATGGCCGCGTATTACTTCACTCGCGCGTAACAGCCTGCCTACGCCGTACACTTTCGCGGAACGGCGCGCGAGAATTTGTCGCATCTGCGAGATTTTGATTTCGCGCGCCACCTCTCGCTGATACGATCAGATGAATCGCACAAGCGTCCCCTTGACGACACGCGATCGCGCAACCACTTCGGAGATTTGCCCAATGTTGAAGTTGTCCCGATCCCTCATGCTGATGGCCGCACTGGCGTTCTGCGCCGGCAGCACCGTCACACTGGCGACTGCACAAGAAACCAAAAAGGCCGACCCCAAGAAGGTCGACCCGAAGAAAAAGGTCGACGAGAAAATCGACTCGAAGGCCGATGTGGGAACGATCGAGATCAAGAAGAACGTCGAAAAGGGCACGTGGCGCTATTCGATCAAGAACGCCGAAGGCAAGACCATCGCGATGCCACTGCCACAACTGCACTGGGAAACCAAAGAAGAGTGTCTGAAGGCCGTCGAAGAACTCAAGATGATCTTGAATAAGGGCAAGACCACCGACTTCAAAGAACCGAAAGATTCCAAGTAACGAAGTGAGACAACGAGCCACCGGGCTTGTCCCGGTGGGAGTTTCTTAACCCGGTTACACCGCCGCGCGGCGACCGGGTTTCGACACGCCGATGCTCGCCGGTTCGGCACATCCTCCTGCGGTCGGCAACATCTTATACGGGCTGCAATTGTTCCGCGGGTTGAACGCGGTGCGGAGCCGGACCATGAAGTTCAGATCGTCCTTCGTGAACAGCACGGACATGAAGTCGAGTTTCTCGACTCCGATGCCATGTTCGCCCGTGACGCTGCCACCGAGGCGAATGCACTCGGTGAGAATGTCGTGGCTGGCGTCGAGCACTTTTTTCACTTGGGCCGGGTCGCGTTCGTCGAACATCAAGATCGGGTGAATGTTGCCATCGCCTGCATGAAAGACGTTCGCAATCGCGATCTGGTACTTGTCGGCGACGTTCAAAATGAACTTCATAATCTGCGGTAACTTCGTTCGCGGCACGACGCCATCTTGCGTGCAATAGCTCGGGTAACCGAGGCGGCCAATCGTGCCGAACGCTTGCTTGCGCGCCTTCCACAAGGCGAGGCGATCGTTCTCGCTGTTCGCCTTCCGTACTTCGCGAGCGTTGTTCGCGAGCGCGATTTCTTGGATGCGGTCGGCTTCTTCCTGCAAGCCTTCGGACATGCCGTCGACTTCCATAATCAGCACCGCACCGGCATCGAGCGGGAAGCCGAACTTGAACGCGGCTTCGACCGCTTTCAGAATCGTTTGGTCTAAAAGCTCGAGCGCCGCCGGGACGATTCCCGCGCCGATGATGCCGCTGATCGCGTTCGTGGCATCGTCGATATTCGCGAAGATTCCGAGCAAGGTGCGATACGCTTCCGGGTTGCGCGTGATGCGGACCCAGACTTTCGAGACGATGCCGAAGGTGCCTTCGCTGCCGACGATCGTGCCGACGAGATCGTACCCCACTGCGTCCTCGGTTGGCCCGCCGACGGTGACGACGTTGCCATCGGGCAGCACGAGTTCGATGCCGAGAATGTGGTTGACGGTGACGCCGTATTTCAGCGTGTGCGGGCCGCCGGAGTTGGTCGCCACGTTGCCGCCGATGGTACACGCGCCTTGGCTGCTCGGGTCCGGGGCGTAGTGGTAGCCGAACGGTTTCAGCGCGTTCGTCAGCCACACGTTCACGACACCCGGATCGACGACGGCATAGCGATCCCGCACGTTAATTTCGTGGATCGTTTTCATGCGAGCGAGCGCGATCATGACGCCGCCGCCGACCGGCACGCAACCCCCGGCGAGGCTCGTGCCCGCACCGCGTGCGATGAACGGCACGTCGAGTTCATTGCAAATTTTCACGATGCCGACGATGTCCTGCGTGGATCGCGGAAACACGACGACATCGGGTTTGCTCTTAGCGATAGTGAACCCGTCGCATTCGTACGTGGCCAAATCGGCCTTGGAAGTCAGCACGTTCTCCGCACCGACGACGGTCTTCATGCGCGCGACGAGTTTCGCCGTGTCGCGGTCGACGGTCGGCACGTACGGAACGAACGAGGGCGTGGCGGTAGTATTCATGCTGTTAGTGTATCGCGAACGACCGGGGAAAGGCGACACATGCGGCGCAGAATTAGCCGCGCCGCGTAGGGACTTCACGAAATGGCCGACGGTCAAACATTTTGCCTCGTGGGCGCGTATTTGCGTCGGCAGCGGTCGCGACTCGGCGCGCCGAAGGCGATCACCGCGACGGCGCACAAGCTCGCACGCATCTTGTATAACCTGATGCGCTATGGTGTCGAGTACATGAAGAAGACCGAAGCCGAGTACGCGGATCAAGAGCGAGCGAGACAGGAAAAGAGCTTCCACCGCAGGGCAAAAGAATTGGGCTACGAGGTCCACCGCCCGCCCGCAAACGACGAGTCGATACCAGCGATGGCCTGAGTGACGAGTGGTGAGTGGCGAGACAGAATTGACAATTCAGAACGCGATGCTGCTTTGAAAAACTCGAGGACGGCCATCGCAACCGGTGCGCGCCGAGGGCGATGAACAGCACCAGTCACAAGAGCGGGTTATCGCTCGCCGCCGGGAGAAGTTCCTGGGGCCACGCCGCGCGGGGGAAGCCCCTGCCCCACAATGACAGGAACTTAACCCGGATATTTCATCGCTTTTGCGAAAGTGGAGTAGCGCGGCGGCCTAAGATGTGGTATTGATTGGAGTTACAACAATCCGTCAATACTCGA
>JAYVXI010000085.1:0-6781 GCA_043785305.1 Limnoglobus sp.
AGTGGGACAAGAAGCAACCCCGCCATAAAAAGCCCGAACAACCGACGCAAACCTATGCCGAAGCAACAGTTATCCTCTAATTCACCGGCATTGGGCTTACGCGACACCGCTCGCCAAAGAATGACAACGCCCACGGACATTCGTCCGTGGGCGTTGTTGTGACTTCTGCAAACTCACTTCCCGAACAGCTTGCCGGGGTTGCGGGCGCGGCTGCTTTCGATGGATTTTGCGGTCGGGCCGGCGGGTGCCGGTGGCGACACTTCGGCGTCGGGTTCGGATGGGTGCTTCTTCGCACTGAAGATGCGACCGGGGTTGCGGTTCAGTTGTGGCACGTCGGCGGTTGGCTTTTCCTTCACCGCTTCGGCGTCGCTCGGCAGGTCGTAACCGGCTTGCAGAATGTCGTTGCCCTGCGTCGATTGTGCGACTTCGACGTTCGCCCGTTCGAGGTTCGCATCGGTGCGAGCCAACTGTGCCAGTTGGGCCGTCGGCATTCCACGCGGTGCGGCATCGAGGATCACCGCACCCGCTACGACTTTCGCCGTGTCGAGTTTACGCACCAGTTCGATCGCTTCCGAATAACCGGCCCCCATCTCGCCCATCGCGTTCAGCACGGCGGCCAAGTTCGGTTTCACCAGCACTTTCACTTCTTGTGCCCCTTCCGGGCCTTGTGCGATGTGCGTGACTGTCACATCGGTGTCACTCGCTTTTGCCGACACCACATAATCGCGACCGAGCGGCAACGAGAACGGCGGTACGAGCTGACCGGCGTTGCCGAACAACACGATTTCGGAGCGACGATTGCTCGTCAGGTGGATCATCGCTTGCGAATCCGGTGCGACTTGGTGCAGCCAGAATGTCTTCTTGACGTGCTTGCCGTTGAGTGCGGTGTGGTTCTCGTTCGCCGAGCGCAATGCCACGAACGCACCGTAGCGCAACCCCGCATCGGGGTGTGCCATCAGTTCGACGAGGCGATCCGTGCTGACGCCGTCGTCGAGCGTGGCGAGTGCCGTCAGGCAGTGCGTGCGAAGGGCAGCGTGTTGCTCGCAGAGGCGGGCGAGTTCGCCGACACCAGCCGTGTTACCGAGGTAAGCGAGTGCCTCGGCGGAGGCGAAGCGAACCCACGGCGAAGTGCTTTGCAGCCCCACCCGTAGCGGTTGCGTGCTTTCCGCACCGAGTGCTTCGAGCTTGATCGCGGCGATCACCGCCGTGTCGGCCTCGAGTAATTCCTGTTCGAGTTTCTTGCGATACAGACTATCCGGCCCCGCTGGTGTCAGCGGAATTTGCCGCGAAACGAGCAAGAACCGCATGTGGTTCAATCGGTACGTCGAGGGCACGTTCACCGTGATGACGTCTTTCGTGACCGCGTTCGCCACCTTGCTGCGTGCGTCGCCCGCCGGTTGGAAGATCGCGTTCAACCGTGCGGCCACTTCCATCGCGAGCCGGGAGCTACGGTCCTTTTCGTTGAGTACGAGCCAGTACGGGCGATCCTCGAGTACGCGGCCGCCGCCCCAGACTTTGCCCATCGTGTATGTGACCGGCTCGGGCGAATCGACATCTTGCACGAAGCTCGCCTTGAGTGTCGCACGGTTGTCACTCGAACCGGCAACCAGCGGCCCCTCGGCACGAACCAACGCCTTACCGACGAGCAGCGTGTTCCCCGTAACGGGCGTTGCCGCAACGTCGGCACCACCGCGAATCATCTGATCGCGAACGTTCGCAGACTCTTCCGTCGTCACGAGGTCGCACTCGAACAGCACGCCGTTTTTCAGGCTCGTCGTCGAACTACCGCGAGGCAACACCACGTCGATATCGACCGGATCGCCTTTGCGAGCACCCGGTGGAATCGAAGCCGTGACGAGCACGAG
Source organism: Limnoglobus sp. (assembly GCA_043785305.1). Lineage (GTDB taxonomy): Bacteria > Planctomycetota > Planctomycetia > Gemmatales > Gemmataceae > Limnoglobus. The sequence continues at coordinate 1,866 of JAYVXI010000085.1, forward strand.
CGAGCAGGTTTTGTTTGGGTCGTCGAGGAATTGCTTGGGATTCAGCTTCTTTTTGCGGAGATCGCGTTCGAGCATCGGCCGCCACTCGCCAGCAGCAATGCTACCGGTGCCGGGCAGTTTCCAGACGAGGCCCACCGCCGAGACGGCAATTGGCTCGACGTTCGAGGGCACGGTTTTCTCGCCGATGTTGGCGGTGACGTTGCGGTCGATCGGTTCGTCGGCCGCTTGCGGGCGTACCGTTTGGGACTTCTTGCCCGTGCAACCGGCGATGAGAATCACGGCAATGGTCGCAAGAACGGTGAAATTTCCGGCACGGAACATGGTCCCCCCTACCCGGCCAAAGCCGAGATCGCACGCGACCACCGCAACCCGGAGAACGCCCCCACGGGTTCCCCACCGGCTCGTCGCATCCGTTCCAATCCTGTGCTAAGCGGGCGAACCATACCGCGTGTGCCTGGCGTGTCAAGAGCATTCGACAGGGTCAAACGACTGGTGTGTAAAAATAGTTGTGAGTTGAGAGTGGATCGTTGTTAGAAACTGACAACTCTTAACTATTCACCAACAACTACTGGTGTGTAAAAATTGTTGTTACGCCACGGCGTCCATCACGACGTTGCCGGCGACATCGGTGAGGCGTTCGTCGCGGCCGTTGTGGCGGACCGTGAGTTTCTCGTGGTCGAGGCCGAGTAAGTGCAAGATCGTGGCGTGGAAGTCGTTGACCGAGACTTTATCTTTGATGCCGTGCAAACCGAACTCGTCGGTTTCGCCGACGGTGTGGCCGGGCTTCGAGCCACCACCCGCGAACCACATCGTGTAGCCGAGCGGGTTGTGGTCGCGGCCGCGGCTGCCTTGGCTGTTCGGCGTGCGGCCAAACTCGCTGCACCACACCACCAGCGTATCTTTCAACAGGCCCGTTTGCTTCAGGTCTTTCAGTAGTGCGGCAATCGGTTTGTCGGTAAGCCCGCACATCTTTTCGTGATTGCTATTGATGTCGTCGTGCGCATCCCACTGCATGTTCACGGGGCCGCCGCCGCTGTACACCGTCACGAAGCGGACGCCGCGCTCGACCAGTCGCCGTGCGAGCAACAACCGCGTGCCGAAATCGGCGGTGCGTTTGTCGTCCAGGCCGTACATCGCCTTGGTTCCCTTGGTTTCCTTGGTCAAATCGACTGCTTCCGGTGCGTGTGTTTGCATCTTGTACGCAAGCTCGTACGTCGAAATTCGCGACTCGAAATCCGAATCGCCCTTCTCCAAATTCAACTCGTTGAGTTTACGGACGAGGTCGAAGGTGCGTTGATTTTGCTCCGGCGTGACGCCCGGTTGCGGCTTCAAATTCAATATCGGCGACGTGCCTTTTCGCAACAGCGTGCCCTGATAAACCGCGGGCAGGTAGCCCGCGCCCCAGCACGGCGCGCCGCCTTCGAGGATGCCTTCGGGCTGCGTGAGCACGCAGTACGCGGGCAGGTTTTCGCTCGCGCTGCCGAGGCCGTAAGTCACGTACGAACCGAGCGATGGGTGGCCCATCAGCGTGCGGCCGGAGTGCAATTCGTACATCGCCGGTGCGTGGATCGTGTTCGTACACCAACAGGCTTTCAGGAAGCATATATCGTCGACACTCTCCGCGAGGTGCGGCATGAGGTCCGACATCCACTGACCGCTTTTGCCGTGCTGTTTGAACTTCCGCGTACTCGCCAGGATTGTCTCGCCGCCCGCGGTGAACTGGCTTTTCGGGCGACCCGTGCCTTCGGGCAACGCCTTGCCGTGCATCTTCGTCAGCATCGGCTTCGGGTCGAAGAGGTCCATCTGCGACGGGCCGCCGACCATGAACAGGAAGATCACCCGCTTCGCCTTCGCGGCAAAGTGTGGTAACTTCGCGGCGAGCGGATTCTTCGACGCCACCGCGTCCTGGCTCATCATCCAGTTGAGCGCGATCCCGCCGAGGCCGCCGCCCGCCCGGTACAAGAACTCGCGTCGATTCGCCGCAAACGGAAAGTGTGGTGCGTTCATACCATTAGTTTAGCCGAAGGCGCGGGGAGGTTGCAAATGGGAAGTGGAGCTTCACCGCGATTCCACCGATTCGCTCAGTTTCACGACGCGCACGCGCTGGCCCGTCGAGTTGTAAAACACGATGCGGTCGTCGGGTTCGGACCAGATCGCGCTGGTTTTCAACATCCGCGGGCCTTGGACGTGGAATACCGTTCCCCATTGCTGGCCGCCACGCAGGATTGGCGTCTCGAAGAACGGCGTGCGTTCCACGTCCAGCGCGTCTTGCTCGCAAAGGGTCGTGCGCACGAAGCGTCGCAATTCGTCTTGCGTCGATAATGCAACGACCGGTTCCGCCATGTCACTCTCATCGGCAAAACGCGAAGCCGTCACGCGCGAACCGACGCGCTGTCGCTCTGGAAACGCGGCAGAATGTGCGGATTTTACCGACGGTGCAGTTGGCGCAGCGCCTCGTACAGCACGATGCCGACCGACGTGGCGAGGTTCAAACTGCGAACGTGCGGGGTGAGCATCGGAATTTCGAGCAGCCGTGCGGCATACTTTTCGCGAATCGCGGGCGGTAAGCCTTTCGATTCTGCCCCGAACAGTAGGCAATCGCCATCTTGGAACGCCGCTCGGGTATACTCCGTCGGCGCAGGGCACTCGATCGCCCACAACCCCGGCACGATGGCGGCTCCTTTCCCAAGGCTCGCCTCGAAGTCCGCGAACGTGACGTGTGGAACCCAATCGACGTGCGGCCAGTAATCGAGACCCGCCCGCTTCACGCTCTTGTCGTCCAAGCGAAACCCGAGGCGACCGATGAGGTGCAACCGCACGCCGTTCGCGGCACATAACCGAGCCACGTTCCCCGTATTCGGCGGAATCTCCGGCTCCCACAACGCCACGTGTAACACGACGGTTCTCCGGAAATGCTTCGCCTCCATCGAAGTTTTACGACTTTCTCACTTGCGTTCCTGCGCGGCGTTGCTATCGTCCGCGACTCGGCCGAGGTGCGCGTAGGAACGCGCGCGTCGTCCGTGGGGGTGCGAGTCATGCGGACACGGATGTTTTGTGCGGTGTGGGTATGCGTCGCGATGGCGGCGAGCGGTTCGGCGATGGTGCCGGGCGGCATCGCACCACCGCACGATGGCCAGGAGCCGACGCCGGTGGCACGCGATTTTCACCTCGCGAATGAGCCAGCGAAGTCGCTACCCGCAGTTCCCGCACAACGCGGCCCTCGACCGGCGGGTAACAAATCGGAACTCGGAGAATGGCTCGGTAACCGGTCGCCATTGATGCTGGGCCACGCGCTGCCGTGGGTTCGCTGGATTTAATCCCTAAGTTTCGCCGCGGTTGCCGACTATACTGGTCGAATATGCCAATATCGATCGCCTGCCCCAAATGCCGCGAACTGCTCGACGTTCCCGACGACTTCCTCGGTCGGGAGGTGCGTTGTGCATCGTGCCAACAAATTTTCACGGCCACTGCGAACGCAGCCCCCGGCGATGGCGTTCCCGTCGCACGGCCCGCTCGCAAGCCATCGCGTTCGCCCGAATATGGCGACGACGACCGACCGATTCGCTCGCGAAAGAAGAGTGGAAACCGGCTGGTACTCTGGTTGCTCCTCGGCGGCGCGGGGCTTTCGATGTGCGCCTGTTGTGGCGGCATGGCCGTGTTCGTCGGCAAAATGATGTCGCCGGATTTCGTGCCGTACACCTCGCCCGATGGTCGCTTTTCGACCGTCTTTCCGAGCGACATGTTCCAATCCAAACGCAACACCGGGCGAGCGGCCGAGTCCGCACAGTCGATCGAAAGCACGCGAACGCTTTTCCAAGAAACGTACTTCGTATACTTCGTCGAACGGACCGATGCGGACCGCAAAAAGCCCGCAGAGAAAGTTGCGGAAGAGTTCGCGAATGGGTTAATCGCAATGTCGCAAAATGGCCGCGAACATAACGCACGCAACAAGATCGCCTTTCAGGGGCACGATGCGATCGATCTGTCGATCGCGTTGACCGACGGCAAATTCACGGTCGCACGGGTGATCGTCACGAAAGATCGCGCCTACGTCGTCGGCGTCACCGGCCCCGGCAACCCCGGCGGCGCACCGTGGGTGGAAGACTACTTGGAAAAGTTCCAAATTCTGGAACTCGAAGCGAAGAAGTGACGACGGCATTCGGCGCGTCGATCCGTCATTTTGCGTTTTTGTGTTGCCCGTCGGCGTTCGGTCGGCTAGCCTCGCAGTCACGCGGTAGCTCACTTCGTCCCTTCGTGACAGAGCTTGGTTATTCTCCGGGCGGGGTGATTCGATACGTTTTTGTTAGCCCGACGCGCAAGCGCGCAAGCGAGGGGAACCCGCGAGAAGGCACGACATCGCAGAAATGACAGTGATCCCTCGCTAGCGCGTCGGGCTAACAAGAATGGTTTGTTAGACCGGTGACGTGTCATTTCCGACCGTGTGAAGTATATTCGGGAGGGCTGCGGATGGCAGACGACATTGTGGTCGGCGGGTTGTACGCCACCCGCGACGAGGACGGCTCGTACGGGATCATGAAGGTGCTGGTCGTGGACGAGAACGCCGTCCACCTCCGCAGCTACGCTACCCGGTTCAAGGAATTGCCGGCCGAGGTCCGCTCGCCCGAACTCTCGATGGACGGGCCCGAGGGGTTCGGCATCGGTCACTTCCCGCTGGCCCGCGAGGAGTTCGACCGCGAGGAGCCGATGCTGGTCGGCCGCGAGTCGGTGGACGACGACGAGTTGGATGGGCATCGCATCTGGTTGAATCCGGTTACGCCGCGCAAGCCGTGGTGGCAGTTCTGGTAGGAAAGGTCCGCCGCCCCAGGAACGTTAGGTGAGCCTAACTCGTGATTCTCGTTGAATTTGCGTCGCTATCCTTCGCTCGGTACGTAGTCTCTCCGCCAGCCGTCAGCGAA
>JAYVXI010000086.1:0-6759 GCA_043785305.1 Limnoglobus sp.
GGTCGAGTATTGACGGATTGTTGTAACTCCAATCAATACCACATCTTAGGCCGCCGCGCTACTCCACTTTCGCAAAAGCGATGAAATATCCGGGCTAGCACCCAACGCATACACGTCGAACGAACGGGAATGTTTGCTTACCCCGACATACTCATTTATTGCAATCCCATCGAACTGGCTGACAGTGACGCCAACACGATCGTCAATCCGCGTATTATCTTCGAGGTTTTGTCGCCTTCGACGGAGCGATACGATCGCAACATCAAACTACGGCACTACGGTCAAATCGAGTCGTTGCAGGAGTACATCATCGGTGTGCCGAACGAACCGAAGATCGACCGGTTCGTTCGGCACACCGATGGGACGTGGTCGCTAAAAGTGTTTCACGGCATCGAGGAGACATTTTCGCTGACGTCGCTACCGATCGAAATTCCACTCGCAAAAGTCTATCGCAACGTCACGTTTCCCGTAGGCTAGTCCCGTTTCGGATTGCTCGTCGCGGTCTTGTTAGCCCGACGCGCTAGCTAGCGCGTCGGGCTAACAAGACTGAACCCGCTACGCGGATCCCGAAACGAGACTAATCGTCCACCGAGAAAAACACCGGCGGGCCGACGATGCTCGTCAATTTCCCGACGGCGGCGGCGGCGGTGCGGAACTGGCCCGTTTCCGAGTAGTGCGTCATAATGACGAGCGGGACGGTCTTCTCCGGGTGGCCATCCTGGGCTTCGTGCTGAATGACTGACGAGATGCTAATCTCCTGATCCGCCAGGCAACGGCAGACATCCGCGAGCGTGCCGGGTTCGTCTTTGACGATGAGACGCAGGTAGAATCGGCTACGCACTTTCTCCGATGGCGCAATCTGGAACGCGGGTCGTTCGCCGGGTGCGGACCATAATTTCGCTGCCGCGAAGGTGTGTTGCGCGCGGCCCACGGCCAAATCCACGAGGTCGCCGACGACCGAACTCGCCGTCGGCATCATCCCCGCGCCTGGCCCTTGGTACAGCGTTTCGCCGACGATATCGCCGACTACCAGGATCGCGTTGTACGCCCCGCGCACCTGTGCCAGCATGTCGGTGTGTCGCAACAACACCGGTGCCACGTGCAGCGCCACCGTCGATGGTCCGGGGCCACTTTCCGATGCCCACGCTTCCGCCAACAGCTTGATCGTGTAGCCGAGTTCGTCCGCGAATCGGATGTCCATCGCCTGAATTCCGGCGATGCCCTGGCGTTCGATATCGGTCGCTTTCGGCGTCACTCCAAAGGCGATTTGTGCCAACACCGCCAGCTTGTGTGCGGCATCCGAACCATCGACGTCGAGCGTCGGGTCGGCTTCGGCGTAACCCAGTCGTTGGGCTTCCTTCAACGCATCGTCGTAGCTGGTACCGCCTTCGGCCATGCTCGTAAGAATGAAGTTCGACGTGCCGTTGAGAATGCCTTGAATCGCTGTGATTTGGTTCGCCGACAGGCTCTCGGCGAGCGTGCGAATGATCGGCACGCCACCCGCCACGGCAGCCTCAAAACAGACGGCCACGCCGTGCTTGCGAGCCGCCGTGAAGATCTCTGTGCCGTGCGCCGCGAGCAACGCTTTATTTGCCGTCACGACATGTTTGCCCGCCGCAAGCGCATCGAGAACGACCCGCTTCGCGTGAGTCGTTCCGCCGATCAGTTCGACGACGACATGCACCGCCGGGTCCGAAGTCGCGACGGTGTGATCGGTGGCAATCAACCCCGCAGGCAGTTCGCACTCGCGCGGTTTGTCGGCATCGCGGACGATCACGTGCCGCAGCACGATCGGCCGCCCACCCGTTCGGCCCGTCAGCCGATCCGCATGGCGCGACAGGATCTTCGCAACACCGGTGCCGACGGTCCCACAGCCAACGAGCGCCACCCCGAGCGGTTCGGACATATTCTTCCCCTACGATTCGTGCGATAATCCTCTGTCTTATCGGCATCCCGAACGGAGGAAAGGCGTTTTCAACTCGCTCGCCCATTGACCCGGCCCTCGGTCCGGACGACAATTCCTCGATGCCAACGAATACGAATGACTGCCCGCGACTGCGCGAGGGGATGGGCGCGTCGCCGAATGGCGATGCGTTCGTGCTCTACGATCGCAACCGCATTGCCGGGGTTCCGATTGCCATTTCGCGCGCCGAAGTCGAGGCGGTGCAACTCTTCAACGGGCTGCGAAAGATACGCGACGTGCCGTTGGCGGTGCGACAACAAACCGGGATAACGATCGCGATCGATGAGGTCGTGTCGCTCGTTGACCGCTTGGATGCGGGGTTGTTTCTCGATAACGACACATTTCAGAATTACCTGAATGGACCCGTGCGGCAGCCGTCGTGCATCGGTTGTTACCCGCCGGAACCGTCTGAGATTCATGCACAAATGCAATCGCTGTTCACCGCAGACGGCGGCCCCGGTTTGCCCCTGACAATCGCTTTGAAAGGGCGGTTGCGGGCGGTGTTGGTGCCGCATATGGACTACGCCCGCGGGAACGTTACCTACGGGTACGGGTTCAAGGAACTCGCCGAGCGGACCGATGCGAAACTGTTTTTCGTGATCGCGACATCGCATTATTCGTCGGAGCGATTCACGCTGACGCGGATGAATTTCCAGACGCCGCTCGGCATCGTGGAAACCGATCAAACGTCGATCGATCGCATCGTGGCGAACTACGGCGAAGGTCTATTCGCAGATCCCTACGCGCATCTGCCGGAGCATTCGATCGAGTTGGAAGTGCTCGTATTGCAACACATTTTCCCAGATCGCAAATTGCGAATCGTGCCGTTGCTCGTGGGGTCGTTTCAAGATTGCATCGATGTGCAAACGTCGCTGGGCGAAGCGGCGGACATCGCGCGAATGATCGCGGCGCTACGAGTTGCAGAAGCGGAAGCGGGCGAGCCGGTCTGTTACATTATCAGCGGCGATCTCGCGCATATCGGGCCGAAGTTTCGCGACCCGTCGCCCGTGAGCGAACCGCAACTGTCGCAGAGCCACTTGCAGGATATGGCCATTTTGAAGCACCTCGAAACCGCGGATACCGAAGGATATTTCGAGGAAATCGCAGTGGAAGGCGACGCACGCCGAATCTGCGGGCTGCCACCCACGTACCTCGCGCTCGCAGCCGCACAACCGAAACGCGGTCGCGTGTTGCACTACCAACAGTACGTCGAAGCCAACGGCTACGAGAGCGTCAGCTTCGCCGCCGTCGCCTTCGAGGATTGAGCGGGAATCGTGTAGAATGCCTATTCCACCGGAGTGCCATCATGCCGATTCACGACTGGACCCGCGTTCCTGCTGGGATTTTCCACGCATTCCATCTGAGTTGGATCGGCGTGATACAGGATTATCTCAATCAGGGCGTTTTACCGGCTGATTATTATGCTGTTGCCGAGCAGATTATTGGGCCGTTGGGGCCGGACGTACTGATGCTGCATTCCACGCTATCGGATGGTGAATTTGAAACGGATTCTCGCGGTGGCGTAGCGGTGATGACGAAGAAGCCGCAGTCGCGATTCACGGCTGAGACGGAGTTGAGCCAATACGCGCAGAAGCGCCGCACCGTCGTCATTCGGCACAGTAGCGACGACCGCATTATCGCGCTCATCGAGATCGTTTCACCGGGAAACAAAGCGGGACGGCAGGCGTTTACCGCGTTCGTCGACAAGGCCGTCGAGTGCCTGCATCGCGGGTATCACTTGCTGATCGTCGATTTGTTTCCGCCCGGTACCCGCGACCCGCAAGGCATTCACGGCGCGATTTGGGGCGAGATCTGCGATGAGGCATTTACGCTACCCGACGATGCGAACCTCACCGTAGTGGCGTATTCCTCGGGTCCGGTGAAACGCGCATTCATCGAACCCGTTCGGGTCGATGGCGTGTTGCCGGAGATGCCGTTGTTTCTCGAACCGGAAACGTACGTGAATCTGCCGCTCGAAACGACCTACCAAAATGCCTATCGTGGCATGGCCAACCGCTGGAAGCGCGTACTCGAATCGACCGAACCGCAACCGCCAACTTAATTACCTGCGACTCGCAATTCTTTCGGCATTCGTGTCTAATAGATGTGTCAGGCAATTGGCTCTCGGCAGGAGACCGCGACATGGCCGTTCGTTGGATCGTTGTCATGCTCGTTGTCGTGGCCGGATTCGTCGCCTCCGCGTTCGCCGATCCGGGCATCACACTCGGTTCGCGGCAGATGCGGACGACGACGACCATACACAAGTTGCTGTTTTCCGACACGGGTGATGCTCTCATCGCGAGCGATGCCGAGGAAGCGTGGGCCTGGAATCCGAAGACGGGCGAGGTGTTGTTTCGCTTTGTGTATCCGCCAAAAAAATCGCTGTCACTCGGTCGGCTGATCTCGCCAACGCAACTGGCACTCGTCGTGACGGACGATGCAGATAATGGCGCGACACCGCCCGCGCAAGTCGCGATGTACGATGCGAAGGCCAAGAAACTCACGATCGTCGGCAAGCTCGCCCATCCGGTTCAACGGTTCGATTCTGCCGCCATCGCACCCGATGGCGTGACGGTCGCGTACACAGTATCCCACGGCAAAGCGACGAGTTCGCTCGTGATCCAGAACGGCAAAACTGGCAACATTCTCGCAGAACTGCCGATTTCGCTGAAGCCGACGGACAAGCCGATTTTCAGCAATGACGGCGAGAAAATCCTCATCCCGAACGAAAAGAACGTGAGCGTTTACCGCAGCAAAGGCGGCGAACAGTTGCAGACGCTCGATCTCTCGAAGGGGCCATTCGTGCAGAGTGGCAACCCGCATTTCTCGAACCTGTTACTCTCGCCGGATTCCAAATGGGTGGCGGCGAGCATCGGCAACAGCGCGGAGAAAGTCGTCGTGTGGGAACTCGCCACGGGCCGCGTTCTCCACAAATGGAAGGCGAGTAAAGCGCTCGGCTTCACACCCGACGGCACCGCGTTGGCCGCGACCACGACCGATGCCGTCGTTTACTGGAACATCGTCAGCGGCGAGAAATCGCGAGAGATCGAGGTCGCGCCGATCGAAGATGTCGCGATGTCCCCCGATGGCACCATCCTCGTCACCCACGCCCATAATGCTGCGATTCTTTACGATGCGAAAACGGGCGCGATGTTACCGCATTCGTCGGATCCGCCCGGCATCCCCGCACAACTTTCGTTCGCACCCGACGGCGCGCTCGTCGGCAAGCTGACGAAGTGGGGCGGTTGGGTTCGCTGGGACGCGACCACGAAGCAGGGACACAAATTGCGACCGGCAAAGATCGGCGCATCGGTACCGCTATCGCTCTCGGCTGATGGCCGCACGGCGCTATACCATTTACGCGAAAAGCTATTCGTTCGCGATCTGGAAACCGGGCGAACGATGTGGACGTTTCCGAATCCATCGGAGCGCAACGTCGCCGCGATGTCACTCGACGGTAAGATCGTCGTGGCCGCCGAGGATGCGGGTGTCGCGGTTTTTGAAACGACGATGGGCACGCGCTTCCAGATCCGCAGCAAAAGCGCAAAACATACGATAGGCAGTGCGATGGCCATCACTAACGACGGGCAGTTCGCTGCCGTCGCAGTGTTCGATTCCATTTCGGATCGCCAAAAAATCGAAATCTACGACACCAAAGCGAAGCAGTTCCTGCGTGGTATCCCCCTCGACGATCCGGTTCTGTTCCTGGCTTTTTCCCCCGATGGTCGAAGGTTGGTTGCCGGTTGCAAGGTGAAGAGCGATGGAGGGGAAGTCCACTACGTGGCCGTGGTTCACGACGCATCGAACGGTCGAGAAACGTTGCGAATTAAGCCCACTGCGAATAACTCGTCCAACAAACACGTCCTCGCGTTTTCCGTAGACAGTCGCAATTTGGCCCGCGTGGACGACGATGTCGGCGTCGTAATTTGGGAACTCGCGTCGGGCAAGCCGCGAGTGACCATTCCCATAAAAACGGCGATTCACGCAGTCGCCATGCGCGGCGACGGACGCACCGTAGCCATCAGCAGCGCCGCTGGCCCCGTTGCAATTTTAGATGCCACAGCAGGCATGTCTCTAGCGAAAACCCCAACGGATCGCGACCGCCTCTGGGACGAATTGGCCGGCGAATCCGCCGTCGCCTATCGAGCGGCCATCCGCATGCAAACGGAACCCGCGGAAGCGGTGGAGTTTTTGAAACGGAAACTGCCCCCCGCCGCGCCGCCGGACTTGACCTCCCTCACGCGCTGGATCGACGACCTCGACGCCCCGGCATTCGCCGTCCGCGACCGTGCGATGCGCGAGTTGAAGAGACTCGGCGAACTCGCAGAACCCACATTGATACGAGTGTTGCAAGAAACCGATTCGGTGGAAGTGAAAGAGCGGATCGAAATTCTGCTTGCCGACTGTCCGAAACTCACGCCGGACGCGATCCGGGTACTGCGTACCATCGAGCTACTCGAATGGATCGGCACACCCGCAGCAAAAGCCGTGCTGAGAAAGATCGCAAGCGGAGCCGAAGGTGCCAAGCAAACCCGCGAAGCCGTCGCGACACTATCTCGAATGGACAAGTGACCGGGAATTGCTGGTATCAGACCCAAGTGACGTGAAGTTACGATTGACAGTGTTTTCGGGTCATCCTGGTTTTGGTTTCTTTATCCCAACGGGATTTCAGCCATTAGCCCTGGTCGCGGCTTCCGCGCACCCCATTGGCATCAAGTTAAGCGGTTGTGGGCATTTCCACCTTGTACTTGAGCTGGCTCGGATCTGCGAGCAACTCGAAGGTACTGGACGACTTA
>JAYVXI010000087.1:0-20056 GCA_043785305.1 Limnoglobus sp.
TGGACCGCCTGGACCTTAAATTCCCGAGTGAAAATCCGTCGCGTCGTCGCCATGTGTAAACCCTCCTGCTGGAGAATACACCCCTAACTCCGCGCCCGCCAACCGTGGGGAGGTCCAATGCCGCTCGCCGGGCGCTTGTTTGTGCGTGAAACGACTGCATTCAAGACAGCTGACAAAATCGCGCAACTTCAAAACTAGCGCATCGGGCGAACAATACCGTTCGTTTACTCGTTGCTGATGCGGATCTGCATTCGTTGCCCGATCCAGAGGCGTTCGGTCGATGGGTCGAGTTCGATAATCACTTCGGTCGTGCGTACGTCGTTGAGTTCGCCGGGTTCAAAAACGATCGAACGGCGCGATGCCACCCAACCGGCGATTTCCTTGACTCGGCCAGTCCAGATCGGTGAATCGACGCGGGCATCGTCGCGGACTTTCGCCTTCATGCCGACGCGAACGCGACCGAGGCCACCTTGCTCGAGTTCGGCACGAACGATCAGTGGCCCCGATGGCGCGAACACGACCGAAGGCATCGGCGAACCGGGCGCGAGCGTGGCACCGGGCGACGTTTGCAAACGCAAAATCGTGCCATCAGATGGGGCGCGCAGCACGCAGTCGTTGACGGCTTTGTTCGCCCGGTCGAGGTTCAGTTGGGCGGCATCGCTCTTCGCCTTCGCGGCCCGCACTTCGAGATTCGGGTCGAGCGCCTTCAAGTTTTCGAGTTGAATTTTCTCCACATCGACGAGGATTTTCAGGCTGTTCACACGTGCCGCGACGGCGTCGATGTCGGACTTCGTCAGTTGCCCGCTCAGGCTCGCTTGCTCGCGCATTTGGGCTAAGCGGTTTTCGTTCGCAGTCGCTTCGTTGATCGCGGAGGCGAGTTTCTTTTCCTGCAAAACGATCAGCGAAGGATGCTGTTTGAAGCGTTGGCCGGCCGCATCGATTTCGATCTGCGCCGCCAACACGCCGTTGGTGGCTTCGCGAACCGCGATCAGATATTGCGTCGCATCGAGCTTCAGAATCTCCTGGTTTTTCTTGACGTGTGCGTTCTCGGAGACGAACACCGACTCGACGCGGCCGGGTTGCGATGGATCGAGCGAGACGACGAGTTTTTCCGAATCGACGCGGCCCGAACAGACGACATCGAGGTTGCTCAGCGATGGCCCCGACGGCACCACTTCGGGTGCTTTGCGGTTGTAGAAATACGCCGCCGCGCCGATCGAGCCGCCGAGGAGGAGCAGGCCGAACAGCGTGGTGAACTTCGGGAATCGTCGGCCATCGGCCATCGGGGCACCGTGGGTTAGCGGATGTTGTGTGCGGGATCGACGTTCTGGAACGAGCGAAGTGCCGCCAGCCCGGAGCCGATCGCCATGACCATAGTGATGAGTGCCGACGCACCGAGAACGAGCGGGTGCAACTGCACTTGCGTACCGACGCGGTTCGCTGCTTCCGCCAAAATAAACGAGATCGGCGCGGCAACGAGGATGCCGAACATCCCCACCCAGAACGATTGCATCAGCACGGAAAGCTGCAACCGCCAGCGTGGAATGCCCATCGCGCGGAGCGTGGCAAACTCGCGTTGCGAGGCGGCCGTGGCTGCGTACAGCGTCTGGCTGGTGACGACCGCACCGACGAGTAACCCGAGTAGTGCCGTGAAGCCGACCGCGACGCCCGCCTTCGTCGTCGTCAGCCAGTGCATTCGCGAACGATGCGAAAATTCATCGTGCGTGAAGGCGCTGAGTTGCGTGTACTGCGACAGCCGCGCGGTGACGCGCTCGGCGTCTTCGAGGGTTTTGCACTTCGCCAAAATGTACGTCACTTGCCCCGGAAAGTACTTCATCAGCACTCGGGCGGTGTCGATCGAGCAGAACACATAAGGCCCGCCGAGGCTCTTGTAGCCCTTCACCAGTGCGACCACTTTCACGCGCTTGCCCAAAATTTCCGCACGATCCCCGACGCCGGAAATACTCAGTCGGCCGAGTTCGGATTCGTCGACGGCCACAGAGAACGGCTCGGTGAGTGCGGCTTGAATGTCCGGCGAATCGCGAAGGCATTCGACGGCACCGAGCGAATCGCGTTCGAGCCGCGTGCCCACGATAGTGACCGGCTCCGGCGTGCCGGGGGTTTGAAATGTCGATACCGGCGTCCACATCGAGAAGCCGATCACCGACGTTTCGGTGCGTTCGACTTCAGGTTGATCGGCCACGCGGCTGACCCAGCGTTCGGGTAGCGGCTGGCCGAGATCGACGCTGCGCACGCCGGGGTAACCGACCCACACATCGGCGGTGGCTTTATCGACGGGTAACGACATCATCGATAGCAAACCGATGACGAGGCCGCACTGCACCGCGATCAGGATGGCACTAAACGCCACGGCAAAGATCGCCGGTAGAAACCGGGTCCGTTCGTACCAGATGGTGATTAGCGAGTAGCTCATCGTCCGCCAGAAGAGGGTGCGTCACACGAAATTCTATTGTTTCAGACGGGAACGCGGTCGCAAGGGGATATTTGCGAAGGGAAGGGTGCCAAGAGAAACGTCCGGTTGTGCCGCGAAGTGCGCGTTTACGGCCGCGATAGCATCATCTGCAACGCGCCGAGGATGACGCCGAGTTCGGCGAGGAACACTCTTTCCCGATGCAATGTCACGGTCTTACCTTCGAGACGCAAGAACTGCCACGACTCGCCCGTCGTCACCACGCCGTACACGTGTTTGATGCTGGAACCGGCGCGCTCGTTGAACAGCCTCGCCCCCACCATCTGTGCCACGCATTGGCCCAGGCCCTGTTCGATGTCGCCGCGTTTCGCTTCCAACACGGTGACGAGTGGGGCGCGTAGTCGGGGGACAGGCGGGGTGAGCGCGAGGATGTAATCGCATTCGCCCGTAAGTCCCAGTTCCGCATCGACGTCGAGCCGTTGCCCCGAATAGATCGACAGCGCACCCGGCACCAGACCGCGACAGGCGAGCAAGATCGGCGCGACGAGAAACTCCGAACGCGCTTTCTCGCTGACGAGTGCCGCCATCTCCTGACCGCGTGCCAACTGCGACTGGAGCCATTCGGGAACGGGCAACGACACGATACCCGCCAACAGGTCGCCGGGAATGGCCACCACGCCGAAGCGCGTCTCGGCAGATTCGATTGTGAAGTCGGCGTACGACACGATTAACTCCGGTTCGGGAATGGTCTACACGCATTGTAATCACTCCGCCTAGACACCGCGTTGCGGATTTGGGTAGACTCGCGCCACTTATGCCGAATCGACAAAATTTGGGGAGAGGGTTCATGGGCGAACTCAGTTTGATCACGGGTGGCGCGGGTTTCATCGGGTCGCACCTCGTCGAAAGTCTCGTGCGGCAGAACCGTCCCGTTCGCGTGTTCGACGACTTCAGCACCGGCTTGCATTCAAATCTCGAAAATTTCTACAACGACATCGACATCGTCGAAGGCAGCCTCACCGATCCGGCAGCGATCGCGCGGGCGATGCGTGGCGTCGGCGTGGTGTATCACTTGGGGGCGCTCGCCTCGGTGGCGCGGAGCGTCGAAAGTCCGGCGGTGTCGCACGCGGCCTGTGCGACGGGCACGCTGAACTTGCTCGATGCCGCACGGAAAGTCGGCGTGCGGCGTGTCGTGTATGCGGCGAGTTCGAGCGCGTACGGCGGTAACACCGCGGAAGTCGGACAGACCGAAGATATGCTACCCGTAGCGAAGTCGCCGTATGCGGCGGCGAAACTTGCGGGCGAATTTTACATGCAGGCGTTCGCGGCCACCTACGGCATCGAAACCGTGCGCCTACGCTTCTTCAACATCTTCGGCCCGAGGCAGCGCGACGACAGCCCGTACTCCGGTGTGATCGCGCTCTTCACCGCGATGATGGCACGCGGCGAACGCCCCACGGTCCAGGGCGATGGCAAACAATCGCGCGATTTTACCTACGTCGGCAACGCGATTGCCGCACTCGAACGCGCGGCGGAAGTGCCGGAGATTTCGGGCAAAGTCTACAACGTCGGCACCGGGCGAACCGTGACGGTACTCGACCTCGTGGCGGGGCTGAACGCGATTCTGGGCAAGCGCCTCGATCCGATCTTCACGCCGACGCGCACGGGCGATGTGCGATTTTCCAAAGCGGATTTACGCCGAACCAGCGTCGACCTCGGCTACGAAGCGATGGTGACGTTCGAAGAAGGACTGATGCAAACCGTGAAGTGGTACCTCGAAGAACGCGCCGAATGTAACTCCCGCGAAGCGGTGCGGTGAGGTTACTTCACCCGTTTCAGTTTGTCGTATGCCTCGGCTTCGGCGGTGGAAATGATGCCGTCTTTATCGGTGTCGATGCGGTCGAACTCGGCGCGGGTGCCGAGAAATTCGAGCCGCGAAATATCGCCATCGCCGTTGCGGTCCATCATCTGCATCCAAAGCGGGCCAGCCACTTTTCTCGGTGCGGGCACGATGTTCATCGATGTTGCGTAGTCGGCATGTAACCACGAACTCGCTCGCCCGAAGCGGATCGATGCCGATGGCTGAATCGCATCGCGCGTGACTTCGGTTCCCGTGCCGGGTTCGAGCACGATTAAGCGGTCCCACGCCGTGCGGAGTTCGCGCACGCTCAGTTTGCCGTCGCCGTTTTCGTCCATCAAATGGAACAAACTCGGCGTCCGCGTCGCGAATCCTGCGATCGTGGCGAGGTCGATCGTCGATTGCTGGAGCCGCATATATTTCTCGTACTCCTCGCGGGTTAGTTTGCCATCGCCGTTGAAGTCGGCAGCATCGAAAACGATACGTAGAAACTGAAACTGCTGCCCGCCGATGTCGTCCTCGGTCACGATGGATTTGCCCATCGGATACGTGGACTTCACTTCTTCATCGAGGCGATCGACGACGTACGACGGTGCTGCCCCCGCGTAGAGATCGAGCAACTGCCTGCCTACTCGCAACACCAACCGGCCCGTGCTCGACCTGCGAATTTCCAACCCGGCAGGCAGTGGCTTCCCCGAGGCATATTGAATCGTCATTTTCCTTCGATCCGCCAAGTCGCTGATGTTGACGTTGGCGGTGAAATCCGGTGGCCCCGTTCGCCACAATTTCAACTCGGCCGCAGACAGTTTGCCATCGCGGTTCGCGTCGAAACGGTCGAACGTTTCCTTGTCGAATCCGATCTCTTTTTGCGTCAGGAACGCATCCTTGTTCGCGTCGTACCGTTGCAGGAGTTGCGGAACGATCGTTGCGGGTATCGCCGTGCGAAAGAGTTGCAAGTCGCTGGCTGCTTCGGCTGTTGGCGCGTCATCAATCGGTACCGGTTTAATAGCCGACGACCGATCCGCGCCGCCAAGGTTCAACTCGTTTGGCGATAGGCATTCGTCTTCGTTCTGATCGAGCGAGAGTAAAATCTTCTCCGCGTCGCGCACCTCGCTCTTCGAGAGTTTGCCATCTTTGTTCAGATCGAGTGCCGCGAAAAGCTGTTCGGTCATCTTGCGATTGGGCGCGCTGTCGATCGATATCGAACGGGGTAGCACGAGGTCTTCGGCCGCTTCGCGGTAGTAATGCGCGAACTCGTCGAACGACACGCGATTGTCGCCATCGCGATCGAGTTCTTCGAGTGTCGGCGGCTGGCTCAGGTTGCGATGTGCGTTCCCGCCAATCAGCGTTGCCATCCCCGCCGAACTGTAAATATGCTCGATTTCAAAGCGATTCAAGTAGCCATCGCGGTCGCGGTCGAATGCTGCGAATAGCGTTTTCAGGTGGTTCCGCCAGACCAGATCGACCGCCACGTCATCGACGGTCACGTGAATCTGCACGCGGATCGGCCGATCTTTCGCAAAGAAAATGGCATCGATTGTGTCGCGGATCGGCGACGCCGGTGGCAGCACGAACTTCGGGCGGCGTCGCTGTATCGGGGCAATCTCGACGGCGGCGATGCCCGGAACGAACGCATCGCCGCGCGGCCCCGTCGGCCGTGGCAAACCGCGCGATAATGCTGCCGGCGGTTCGGCCATCGCGGTCGCTGTGCAGGCAATCATCGCGCAAAGTATACACGCAATGCGGGTCACGCGATCACCTCGGCGATCGGTTTCGCGGCTTTATCGACGATGCGAATCGGCCGACCGACGTTCGACATGTTTTGCTTTTCGTGATCGATCCCAAGCGCGCCGCAGACGGTTGCCAACAGGTCGATTGTCGTCGTTGGGCGGTCTTCGACCGTCGTGCCATCGGCGCTGGTTTTGCCGATCGCCTGCCCGCCTTTGATGCCACCACCCGCCAGCACCGTCGACCATGCGTTCGGGAAGTGGTCGCGCCCTTTTGCGCCGTTAATTCGCGGCGTGCGGCCAAATTCGCCCATCCAAACGACGAGCATCGAATCGAGTAACCCTCGTTCTTTCAGGTCGGTCATCAGCGAACCCCAGCCTTTATCGAGGTGATCGCACTGCTTCTTTACCTGGTCGAAATTGTTGCCGTGCGTGTCCCAACCGCTGAGCGTGACTTCGACAAACGGCACGCCTTTCTCGACGAGCCGCCTTGCCAGCAAGCAACCTTGGCCGAACAGCGACTTACCGTACCGCTCGCGCACTTCCTTTTTCTCTTCGGTCAGGTCGAACGCTTTTCCGGCGGACGATTGCATCAAACGCGTCGCGCGATCGTACGCCGAGACGTGGCTATTGACGATGCTCGTTGGGCGAGTGGTGGCGAAATCGTCGTGCATGTCGCGCAAAAGTGACAGCCGGGCGTCCGCATGGGACGTCAACACGCTTTCGGGCCGGGCGATGTTCTCGACCTTCAACCGACTGCCAATGTCGTCGGCAACGGGTTCCTGGAAATCGTTCGATGCGCCGACGACGAGGGGCGCATGTTGCGGCCCGAGGAATCCTGGCACGTTCGGATCGACATCGAAGAACCGGCGCGGCGCGATGCTCACGAAGTTCGGCAACTCGGCTTTCGGGTCGCCAATCTCTTTCGAAACGAGCGAGCCGAACGTCGGGTAATGGATCGGCCCTTGGGGAAGTTGCCCCGTGCGCATCAGAAACGTCGCGCGTCCGTGATCGCCTTCTTTCGTGGACATTCCACGCAGAATCGCGAGCCGGTCGCCGAACTTCGCGAGCGTCGGCAGGTGCTCGCCGATCTTCAGTCCCGGCACGCTCGTTGCGATTTCCTTGTACGGTCCGCCGTTCGCGTGGCCGGGCTTCAAGTCCCAGAGATCGATCGTCGACGGCCCTCCATTCATCCACAACAGAATGCACGACCGCTTCCGTTTCGGGTCGGCGGCGAGGCTGTTCGCCAGCGGGGCCAGCCACCCCGACACCGACACGCCCACGCTGAGCGCACCCACCCGAATGAACTGCCTGCGAGACGTATCAAACATCGACCTCACCTCGTATGGTTTCGGAACAAAAATAACCTTCGTGCAAGTTTTGAAGTTGCGCTGTTTGCTGGTATGCCCAGGGGTACGACGGTAAACGTCTAATTCCTGGGTGGACTTCGACAATGTTCATTCACGAAAACCTGGCGAGCGGCATTGCGTAAGCATGCCATGGGGAACCCTCTGCGGCTACCACGGCATGCTTACGCAATGCCGCTCGCCAGGCGCAGGTTTGTGCGTGAAACGACTGCATCGGGTATCTAACCTGACATCCTCTCAATGGTTGAACAGAAACTCCGTGCTGTTCAGCAACACCCACATCACATCCGCGAGCGCCTTGCTTTTGTCCCCGGATGGGCCGCCGCGATCGACGTAGCTGGCGAATTTTTCGCGTTCTTCTGCGGTTGGGCTTCGGCACACGACGGCACGATAGAGCGCGTCGATTCGCGTTTCCGTCGTCAGGAACGGTGCATCGACGATCGCGGTCAGCATCTGGCCGGTCTTGATCGTCGTTTGTTGCGCCATCTCGGTTCCGTTCATCATCATCAATGCTTGTAAGATCGAGGTCTGCGATTCGGTCGCCTTGCCGCCCGTTGGGAACTGCTTCGCGAATCGGCCGCGCGGTGTCTGTGCTTGAACGTCGAAGAACACGGGGTCCATGGTCGCGTCGTTCGGCATACCAGTGGCGGTGAGGAAACTATCGTAGATTTGCGCGCCGCTCAGCCCCTTCATTGCCATGCGGGCGAAGCGTCGCGGGTCGTTCTGCGTCGGATGCGTGAGCTTGCTCGTTAGCTGATACGGCTTGCTTCGGACGATCGCACGAATCAGCACGCGGTTGTCGAATCCGCTTTCGGCGAAGCCTTTTGCGAGTTCATTCAGAAGCTCGGGGTGGCTCGGCGGGTTGTTGTCGCCGGGTTCATCGATCGGGTCGATCAGGCCGATACCGAAGAAGCGTGCCCACATGCGATTGGCTAAATTGCGTGCAAAGTACGGGTTCTCCGGCGACGTTAGCCACACTGCCAGTTCTTGTCGGGGCAACCGCTTCGCGTTCCATTCGGGAAATGTACCATCGAAGTACGTCGCGATGATGGTGTTTTCGGTGTTCGGGATCGTGATCTGGTTTTTCTCGAACTGCGGCGGAAGTGGACCGACGAAACTCGGTGCCACCGCAGGGAGTGGCGAGAACTCGCCGAAGAATGCGGCGAGCTGCCAGAATTGTTCCTTCGTGTGCGGGGCGAACGGGTGATCGTGGCACTGGGCGCATTCGAGTTTCACGCCGAGAAAGACGCGGCTCACCGATGCCGCGAGTTGATCGGGGCGCACCTCGTTGGCTTGGTAGTAGTTCAAAAGCTGTTGGGCTTCCTTATCGCCGTCGGGCACTTGCCCGTTGCGAAACCGCACTGCCGCTCCCTCGCCGAGCTTCACGGATAACAGGCGACGAACGACTTCGCTGGCCGGCGTGTTTTGCCGGTAGCGTTCGCGGAGCCACAACTCGACGCTCGTGCCGAGGAAAATGAAGCGGATATCGGTCTGCGTTTGCGGCAGCCATTCGTTGCGGGTACCGGACGCAAAGTGCCGGGCGTGTGCGGGCATGTTCAGTAACTTCTCGACCAACTTCGCCCGCTTGTCCAAAGATTTGTCATCCGCGAATTCCGTGAGTTCGCCGACTTTCGGGATGCGGCCAATCAGGTCGAGATAGATGCGGCGAGCGTATTCCGAATCGTCGGCCACCGCCGCCGGTTTGAGATTGTGCGCCAGCCAATCGCTCTCGATGCGGCGATCGATCGCTACTACCATTTGCTGAACCCGGCGTTCGACAGCCACCGCATCCTCGGCGTTCGCAACGGGAACTACGGATGCGAACAGCAGCAGCAAAAGGAACGAATCGCGACGAATCATGGTGTTACCTCACGGTCCGCGTCACTGACATGTTGACGATAATCTAACGTATCGCTTCGCCCGCGTCGAGCAACAAACTCCGAGCTTCTGAAAGTATGACGCCGCCGAAGGATGTGCATTTCACACCGATGCTCCGGAAACTGTTGCTTTTACCGCGTCGCGTATTACACGCTGGCGAAACTGTCGGCGTGGCGTTACACTGTCGTACTGTCGAACCTGCCAAAACTCTCCTGCTGGGACGCCGCCATGCGCATCTGCTTCGCCATTTTTACGCTGATGATTGGCACGACTGCGTTTGCCGACGACAGTTGGCCGGGGTTCCGTGGGCCCAACGGCGATGGCCATTCGCAATCGAAAACGGCACCGACTACGTGGTCCGAGACCCAGAACGTGAAGTGGAAGGTGGCGGTCCACGACAAAGGTTGGTCGTCGCCCGTCGTCGTCGGCGAGCAAGTCTGGGTCACGACGGCACTCGAGAACGGCAAAGAGTTTTTCGCGGTTTGCCTCGACCGCAAGACGGGCAAAACGATCCACGATCTGCATCTGTTCAGCGACAAGAACCCGCCGAATATCCGCCAGTTCAATAGTTACGCCTCGCCGACGCCGGTGATCGACGACGGGAAAATCTACGCGCACTTCGGCTCGCGCGGCACCGCCTGCATCGACACGCAGAGCGGCAAGGTGTTGTGGTCGCGGGACGATTTGCCGTGCGACCACTGGCGCGGCCCCGCATCGTCGCCGATCGTTTACAAAGACTGGTTGTTTCTGCTCTTCGATGGCCACGATAAACAGTACACCGCGTGCCTGAACAAAATCACCGGCAAGACGGTGTGGCAGAAGGATCGCGGGTTGCCGTACCCCAATGATGGCGATCTGAAGAAAGCGTTCGCGACCGCTTCCGTGTTTGAAATCGACGGCAAAGCGCAACTCGTGACACCCGCCGCCGTCGGCACGCTCGGTTACGACCCCGCGACGGGCGAGGAGCTTTGGCGAGTCATTCACGGCGGCATGAACGAAGCCTGTCGCCCCGTAATGGCGCACGGCCTCATTTACTTAACGACCGGCCACACGGCAGGTTTGATTGCCGTGCGTGCCGGGCAAACGGGCGACATCACGAAAACCGGTATCGCGTGGCATGCCGACAAAATTGCACCGACGCGACCCTCGCCCACGATCGTCGGCGACCTGCTATTCATGGTCAACGACACCGGCATCGTCTTCTGCCTCGACGCCAAAACCGGCGACAAACATTGGCAGGAACGCCTCGACGGCAAGTTCTCCGCGTCGCCCGTTTTTGCCGGTGGCAACCTGTATTTCTTCAGCGAAGGCGACAAGTCGTTCGTGATCGCAGCGACCAAAACCTACACGCCAATCGCCATCAATAAACTCGACGCTGGCTGCAAAGCTTCACCTGCCATAATGGGCGGCAATCTCTACGTGCGAACGTTGACGCATCTGTATTGCTTCGGGCAGTGAGCGTGATGCAGCAGCGGGCTGTGAGAACAGCCCGCATTGAAACTGTCGGCTCGTTTCCACATCCGTACACTACTCAGCAGAGTTTTCGCCTTTCCGAACGATCGAGACGACCCAATGGCGCTTCCGTTTCAACTCGTGAGTCCGTACCAACCGGCGGGCGATCAACCGCGTGCCATCGAGCAACTGATCGCCGGCTTTCGCGGCGGGAAGAAGATTCAGGTTTTGCTCGGCGCGACCGGCACCGGTAAGACGTTCACTGCGTCGAACGTAATCGTGGCGATGAACAAACCGACGCTCGTTCTGGCGCACAACAAGACACTCGCGGCCCAGCTTTACAAGGAGTTCAAGGCGTTCTTCCCGCACAATGCTGTGAACTACTTCGTCAGCTATTACGACTACTATCAGCCCGAAGCGTACATCCCGCAGCGGGATATTTACATCGAAAAAGACTCGAGCATCAACGAGAACATCGACCGCTTACGGCTGGCGGCGACGGCGTCGCTCGTCAGCCGCGAGGATGTGATTATCGTCGCGTCGGTGTCGTGCATCTACGGCCTCGGCTCGCCGAGCGACTACAAGCGGATGATGGTTCACATCCAGAAAGGCGAGACGCTCGACCGCGATCAACTGCTGCTGAAGCTCGTCGATATTCAGTACAAACGCAACGACATCGCCTTCGAGCGCGGCAAGTTCCGCGTGCGCGGCGACACGATCGAGATCTGGCCCGCATCGGAGGAATCCGGGTTCCGCATCGAACTCTTCGGCGACGAAGTCGATGGCCTATCGGTGATTCACACCGTGACGGGCGAGGTGCTTCAACCTCTGGAGGAGTTGTACATTTACCCCGCGAAGCACTTCGTTACGCCCGATGATCGCACACGCGGTGCGGTGAAAGGCATCGAAGACGAACTCGCGGCGCGGCTGGAACAGTTCAAAACCGAGGGCAAGTTGCTCGAAGCCCAACGCCTCAAGGAACGCTGTCGGTTCGACCTCGATATGCTGCGTGAAGTCGGCTACTGCTCGGGGATCGAGAACTACGCACGCTGGTTCAGCGGTCGCAACCCCGGCGAACCGCCGTACACGCTATTCGATTTCTTTCCCGACGATTTCACACTGATCGTCGATGAATCGCACGTGTCGTTACCGCAAGTGCGCGGCATGTTCCACGGCGACGCGGCCCGCAAAACCACGCTCGTCGAACACGGCTTCCGCCTGCCGAGCGCGATGGACAACCGCCCGCTGAAGTTCGACGAATTCGAGAAGAAGCTCAACACCTGCCTCTGTTTGTCCGCCACGCCGGGGCCGTACGAACTCGAACGCACCGGTGGCGAAGTCGTCGAGCAATTCATTCGCCCAACGGGCCTCGTGGATCCGACGGTCCACATCAAGCCCGCGAAGGGGCAGGTGAAGGACTTGGAGAAAGAAATTCGCATCCGTGCCGAGCGACAAGAACGCACGCTGGTGACGGTGTTGACCAAGCGCACGGCCGAAGACCTGACGAACTACTACCGCGAAGCGGGGCTGCGCTGCAAGTGGTTGCACAGCGAACTCGACACGATCGAGCGGGTGACGATCTTGCGCGAATTACGGCAAGGCGCGTTCGATGTCCTCGTCGGCGTCAACCTGTTGCGCGAAGGGTTGGACCTTCCCGAAGTGTCGCTCGTGGCAATCCTCGATGCAGACAAAGAGGGCTTCTTGCGGTCGGACAAATCGCTGATTCAAACGATGGGCCGCGCGGCACGGAACGTGAATGCCGAGGTGATCCTTTACGCGGACAAGATGACGCAATCGATGCAGCGGGCGCTCGATGAAACGAACCGCCGCCGCGAACTGCAAACGGCGTACAACATCGAGCACAACATCACGCCGACGACGGTGCAATCGGCGATTTCGAGTGGAATCGAAGAAGAAGCCGAAGCGCACAAACTCGCGCAAGAGGTCGCAGGCGTTCAAGAGGCCGAGTCGGCCACGGCAGAGTACCTCGAAGAATTGCAGAAGGAAATGCTGCTCTCGGCGGAGAATCTGGACTTCGAGCGAGCCGCACAGCTTCGCGATAAAATCGCGAAGCTGAAAGGCGAAACGGTCGCATCGACGCAAACGAAACCGAAGCGGAAGGGGCGAAACTTCAAGAGCAAACGCCCCGCCGGGTGAGCATGTCGTTGTCATAATCGCTGGTCTGCGGGAACTATGTTGTAACGAGGGCGAAAACCGCAAAGGCTACGCATGTGAATCGTCAATTGTTGCAGAACGTGATCGGTTACGTCGAGTCGCTGACGCAGGATCGTGCGGAACAGCCCGATTCGGCGTTGCTCGCGCAGTATCTGAATTCGCAAGACAATCAGGCGTTTGCCACGCTGATTCGTCGCCACGGGCCGATGGTTTGGGGCCTCTGTCGCAAACTGTCGAGTACCGATGCGGATGCCGAAGATGCGTTCCAGGCGACGTTCCTCGCACTCGTTCGGGGTGCGCGGCAGTTGCGCGAAGGCGATCGATTACCCGCGTGGCTGCACGGGGTCGCGTACCGGATTTCGATGAAAGTGCGGCGTTCGGCGGCACGTCGGCGACATCACGAAACGACGGCGGCCCCACCGGAAGCGGTGATGCCGACGTCCGAATCGGCGTGGGGCGATCTGCTTGCGGCGGTCCACGAGGAAGTGCAACGCCTACCGGGCAAGCTCAAAACCGCGTTCGTGTTGTGCGAACTCGAAGGCGTGCGGCAACACGATGCCGCGAATCAGCTCGGCCTCAAACTCAACACGTTGACGGCGCGGTTATCGCGCGCCCGCCAGCGCTTGATCGAAAATCTCTCGCGGCGTGGCATCGCGCCCGCCACCGCCATCGGTGCTATCGCCACCAGTACGGCCACCGGCAGCGTGCCCATGACTCTCGCCGCAAAGGTGGCCACCTTCGCCCACAGTGTCGAATCGATTTCCCCCCACGTACTTACACTCGCTCAGGGAGCACTCGTAATGAGTATTCGCATCAAATGGATCGCCGCCGTCCTGCTCGTCGCCGGGTCGATGACAGTCGGCAAACTCGCAATCGACGCCAACGCCCAAATACCGAACCCCGGTGCATCAGGTGGGGGGAGTTTTGGGCCACCAGGAGCCGCGCCCGCGCCACTTGCGGCCCCGCCCGAAACCACGGCTAAGTGGAGTTTCCCGAGTGCCCCCCAAGTCCGCACACACTGGGAATACAAGGTTCAGAATATACCCGTTGTGAACACGGCGAGTGCATCGGCAGAGATGACGAAACTCGGCGAAGAAGGCTGGGAATACTGCGAATTGATCGCGGGAAATTCCTTGAACCCCGTGATGATCTTCAAACGGCAGAAGCGAGTGGCCATCGCAGGTGGTAGTGGGATGATGGGAGCAGGAGGCGGTTCGATGAGTGGGCCAGGGGCGGTTTTCGGAGCCGCTGGCGGAATACCCGACGGCAGTGGCGACTCAGGCTCAGGCCCAGGCGGACGTGGCGGCGCAGGACGTGTCGGAGCAGGCGGGCCTGGCGGCGCAGGAAGGGGGGCTGGTGGTACTCCCGCACCAATGCCACTAAGTAATGCGGAAGCCAAAGAGCCAACGGCGCAAGTTCTCATGCTGAAATACGCACAAGCCCAAGACATGCAAGCGACGTTGTCCGTGCTTCTCAACGCACGCAGTGTCGATAGAACTCCGGGATCGGCTCCCATCAGCGTCACTACTGGCAACCGCGTCAAAATTGCATCCGATGCCCGCACGAACTCGTTGATCGTGATCGCCGATGATGAGACGTTGAAAATGGTTAAGGAACTGATCGAGAAGCTCGACGTGCTCCCCCCGACCCGTGGGAAATAATGTCCGCATCCGGATGGCATTGACTACGAAATGACCGCGAGGCGGCGTTCGGCATCGAGCGCCGCGTGTTCGTACGGTTCGCCCAACGTCGGTTGAAGCACGTCCCCAAATCGCACTGGTTTTGAACCGTGCAGTAAATCGCGTGTCTACGTCAAAAACTCGACATGCCTACCCGCTTCGCTACGCGATTCCTACCTTTGCTAGAGGCGATTTCCTCTCACTGCGAGTGACCCTCTGATGTCCGCGTTTTTCCCCGACATTCCGAACATCCCCTTTGAAGGGCCGGATAGCAAGAACCCGCTCGCGTTCCGCCATTACAACGCTAGCGAGGTCGTCGATGGCAAGACGATGAAGGATCACCTTCGCTTCGCCGTCTGTTATTGGCACACGATCTGCGGCACCGGTGCCGACCCGTTCGGCCCCGGTTGTGCCGAGCGACCCTGGGACGATCTGGGCGGTTCGCCGGTCGAAGTCGCGCTCCGGCGCGTCGATGTGATGTTCGAGTTGGTGTCCAAACTCGGTGCGCCGTACTACTGCTGGCACGATCGCGATGTCGCGCCGGAAGGCAAAGACCTCGCCGAAACGAACGCGATTTTCGACACGATTGCCGCAAAACTCAAGCTCAAACAAGCCGAAACGGGTATCCAGCTACTCTGGGGCACCGCGAACTTGTTCAGCAACAAGCGGTTCGTCCACGGTGCATCGACGAGCTGCAACGCCGACGTGTTTGCCTACGCGGGGGCGCAGGTCAAGAAGGCGCTCGAAGTGACGAAGGAACTCGGCGGCACGAACTATGTGTTTTGGGGCGGACGCGAAGGCTACCACAACCTGCACAACACCGACCTGCGCCGCGAGTTCGACCACCTCGCGAAGTTCCTGCACCTCGCAGTCGAACACAAGAAGAAGATCGGCTTCACGGGGCAGTTCCTGATCGAGCCGAAGCCGAAGGAACCGACGACGCACCAATACGACAGCGATTGTGCCGCGTGCATGGCCTTCCTGAAAACGTACGGCCTGGACAAGGATTTCCAGTTCAACATCGAGACGAACCACGCCACGCTGGCCGGACACACGATGGCGCACGAACTGACGTACGCCAGCAGTTACGGGATGCTCGGCAGCATCGACGCCAACCGCGGCGACGAACTCATCGGCTGGGATACCGATCAGTTCCCAACGAATCTGTACCAAACGGCGCAGGTGATGCTCGCGGTGCTGAACCAGGGCGGCCTCGGTAAAGGCGGCCTGAACTTCGACGCGAAAGTGCGCCGCGAGAGCTTCGAGCCGGTCGACTTGTTCCATGCGCATATCGGCGGGATGGACGCCTTCGCGCACGGGCTGAAGATCGCCGCTGCGATCCGCAAAGACGGCTTCCTGAAGTCGTTCGTGAAAGAGCGTTACGCGAGTTGGGACAGCGGCATCGGCGCGGAGATCGAGAGCGGCAAAGCCAACTTCACCTCGCTCGAAGCTTACATGCTGAAGAAGGGCAACCCCGACAAGAACAGCTCCGGCCGCCAGGAAATGCTCGAAAATTACTTCAATCGGTTCATCAAATAAATCCCCCAGCGTGCCAGCCCGCTGCGAAAGGCAACGCCCAGGGTACGACGGTAAACGTCGTACCCTCATTTTCTGGTTAGAAACATACACATGAACTTCACATACACTTCACAGCTTCTTATTGCGATCGAGATACAGTAGTCACATCTAAACTACTGAGGTCTCGCTATGAAACGTCGGGGATTTACTCTCATCGAGTTGTTGGTGGTGATTGCGATCATTGCCATTCTGATCGGGTTGCTGTTGCCTGCCGTACAAAAGGTTCGCGAGGCGGCGGCCCGCATCAAATGTACCAGCAATCTGAAGCAGCTCGCTCTCGCGTGCCACAACTACGAAAGCGTATACGGCGGCTTCCCCGACAACGGTAAGACCAAGAATAACAGCCAAGTTCCCTTCTTGCCCTGGGCGAATGGCTACGTGGCCACGGTCGGTTCCCAAGGCAGCACGCAAGGCCGCGGGTCGTCGCTGATCTCGATTCTGCCGTACGTCGAACAAGGGAACGTCGCGAAGACTTACACGTTCGGCCTCGATTGGAGCGATCCGGCGAACGCCGACGTGTTGCTCACGAAAATCAGCTTGTTCCGCTGCCCGTCGAGCTTATCGGGCGATTCGCCGGTGATCGGCTATAAGACGAACTACATCACTGGCGGTAATCCGGGCTTCGCGCCGCCTTCATTTTCGGGCAGCACGGTCAACGTCTTGGGCGGCGCGGTTTACCCGACTACAAACACCATCGCAACGGGCTGGTCGACCGATTACGCACCGATTACGCAGATCAAGACGAACAAGAACGCGACGGGCACCGAGATTTCCTTCGTGAACCCGATCGTTGCGGCGAAGGTGCCGTGGGCCGGCCTTGGCAGCAAGGGTGCGATGCGTCAGAACACGAATACGCCGATCGCGAGCATGATCGATGGCACGAGCAATACGACGCTGTTTTCGGAAGTCGCGAACCGCACGCAGCAGTGTTACACCGGCGGGAAGTGCGGCCCGTACGACGCGACGAAAGTCACGGGGATGATTTGGGCCGACGCAGACAACCGCATAACGGTGACGGGTGCTTCGCCCGATGGCACAACGGCTTTCGGCACCGGAGCCTGTGCGATGAACTGCAACAACCTTCAAGGCGATATCTATTCGCAACACACGGGCGGTGCGATTGTGGCCTTCGCCGATGGTTCGGTGAAGTTCGTCAATGCGACCATCCCGATCAACATTTTGGCCGCACTCGTGACCAAGGGCGGTGGTGAAGTCGTTAGCGATTATTAGCCACAACTGGGCGATTACCAGGAACCGGGCGAGTTTCGCCCGGTTTTTTGTTTGATACCGTCCACGAATTCGCAGAATGAACGGTACCAGTCAACAAAATGAGGAGATAGAAATCATGGCTAAGCAGCATTCGCCGGGTTTTTTGAAGATCGTTGCCGATGCGAAAACGCGAGTTAAGGAATGTTCAATCACGGACGTGGCGAAGCGGTTCGCGGAAGGCGACAACCTCCTCATCGTCGATGTCCGCGAAGAGAGCGAGTACGCGAACGGACACATTCCGGGGGCACTCCATATCAGCAAGGGCGTCATGGAACGCGATGTCGAAACGCTCATCCCCGACCCGACGGTCGAGGTGATCTTGTACTGCGGCGGCGGCTACCGCTCGGTGCTCGCCGCCGATAACCTCATCAAAATGGGCTACACGAACATCATCAGCATGGACGGCGGCTGGTCCGGCTGGACGAGCAAAGGCCTCGCCGTGCAGAAGGGGTAATCGCTCTTTCCGTTTCGGTGTTTTCAGTGAATTCCGTGGTTCTCTTCAATTTTGAAGTACCACTACGGCCGCTTGGGGGGCACGATCACGGGTGTGGCGGCGAGTTCGGCGGCGGGTTTCTCGCGGACGTGTTCGCGGAACTCGAAGGGATCGGGCAACAGCAGTTTCAAGAATGGGGCTGTGAGCGCGGGTGCGGTCAGCATCGTTTGGATGATTCGTTCGGTCGAAATCTCGGCGGTCGGGTCGTCGATCGCGGCGCGTTCGGCCACTTGCTGCGCGAGCCGGGGTACGTCCGAACCGCTCGGTTCGGGACGCACGGCACCGCGAATTAACGGCGATTCTGGCATGCGAATGTGCGATAAATCGACGGTGGCTGCGTTGCCGAGGGTGCGTGGCACGCCTTCGTTGGGCGGCGTCGGCAGGTTCGGTTTTCGCACGAGCGGCGGCAGCGTGGCCACCGTCACCAACGGCTTCGTCAGCGGTAATTCGCCGCGATCCGCCGAGGATGTGCGGGCTTGCGGTGCCGACACTTTCGGAATGACGGGCGACGCCGGCGCGGTCGGTGACGAGACGTTCGCCACTTGTTTACCGGCTAGGTCTGCTGCAAACGCGAACGGCTTCAGCGCGGCGGCTTCGACCGGTTTCACGGGCGTCGCATCGGGGATCGCGACGACGAGTAGCGGTGGCGTGGTCTCCGCTTTCGGCGCATCGGCAGGGGCTTGCGACGAACAGCCGCTACCGATGGCGGTGGCGAGGGTCAGCGTGCAGAGTGCGATTCGCATTATTTGCCCACCACTTCGAGGATGAGTTTCACGGCGGTGCCTTCTTTGGGTAGCGTGTCTTTGTTCGTTTCCAGCTTCAGATACTTCTCTTCCTTCATCGTTAAACTCGATTGCAGCACGGTTTCGTCGGTCACAGGGAACACGGCAATCAGCGTTCCGGTGAGGTCGGCACCGTACTTTTTCTCCGGTTTATCGGGGGCTTCTTGCGACATCACCGAGCCGGTGAAGCGGAACTTGACGTTCTTGGGGAACGGCTTTTTCGTCTTCGGATCGACGAGGAATTTGTCGACGCTCAGCTTTTTCGCGGGGCCATCGCCGGCCGCAACTTCAATGAAAACTGCCACATCGGGGCCTTCGGCCTGCGTGCCTTCACCGCGTGCGGGCTTGCCGGGTTTGATGCCGAGATCTTCGAGTGCTTTGTGAACTTCACTCGGATTGGCCTCGATTATCACCACCGTTTCGTGGGCTTTCTTACCCTTTGGGTGCGCCCAACCGGCGATCAACTCGATCGGGTAGATTTCCGCTAAATGGGCTAGTTTTCGTGGGGCAATGGTGGCATCGATGATGACGGCTTTCTTCTCTTTATCGACCGTCACCGTCGGCTTTTTCGGGTCGACTGCGATGGCGGGTGACGCTGCGAGGATGAGCACGAACAGAAGCAAAATTCGACGCACCATAACGATTACTCCGAAGGGAAATCTATCTATTAGAGTCGCACGATCGAGATGCGAAGTCAATGGGCTACACTTCAAGCGGGGGGATTCGATACGTTTCCGTCACAGCATGGAGATTCGAGTGGGTTCCCCTTGCTGGCGCTGCGGGCTGGCACGAAACGTTTCCGTCACAGCATGGAGATTCGAGTGGGTTCCCCTTGCTGGCGCTTTTTGAAGTTGCGCTGTTTACGATTCAGGTAGTACCACAGATCAGACCGTCTTTGAGCCTGAAAGGCTCATTCCTACAGCCCAAGGCGAAGTCGGCGAAGCCTTGGGTACCGGCAACATACACGATTCGGCCCTGAAAGGGGCCGTTCAAACAACATCCATAGCAAAACCTCATCGCAAACAGGGCGGTGAACGGCCCTTTCAGGGCCGATGAACATTCCAACACCTTACCCAGGCCTCCGCTCGCTTTACTCGCTCCGACCTGGGCTGACAGAACCGGCCCTACAGGCCGTAAGATTGACATTTGGAAACGCAGGTGTTCCAAAAACCTGTGTCGGAACTGCAATTTGGCGCAACTTCAAAACGCGCAAGCGAGGGAACCCGCGAGAAAGGCACGACATCGCAGGACGATAATAATCCCTCGCTGGCGCGTTTTGAAGTTGCGCTATTTTCCGTGCAATAACATCGTTTTCCTAGGCATTTTCGAGTTCTTTCGATCCAGGCACCGTAAAAAGCGACGCTTGA
>JAYVXI010000088.1:0-48296 GCA_043785305.1 Limnoglobus sp.
TGTGTGAATTTGACATGAGAATCCGTATCGAGCAAGACGGACGTGCAAAGACCGAGAATTCAGATATTACGACAGTGCATATTTGCAATATATTAGCTAAACATGAAGAAATCAAAGTTGGCAGATACTACGTTACTGTTTCGTTGCAACTCTGCGACATTTGGCAAGATTTGGGACGATCGGATGTCTTTTCTATCGAAGTTCCTTGAAATACTAAGATTGTTCGGAGATGATGGTAATGTGATGAATCTCTTTCGGCTCATTCTTTCTGAACGCCCCTAGGGTCACTCCATGATGCCCGACCCGGATGCACCCGCTGAAATGCCACCGCCCGACCTCACCGGTCGGACGCTCGGCGATTTCCAGGTGCTTCGCAAAATCGGCCAAGGTGGCATGGGTCAAGTCTATCTCGCGCGGCAACTGTCGTTGAAACGCGAAGTCGCGCTGAAGCTTTTGCGGAACGACCTCGCCGCGAACCCGACGGCGCTCAAGCGGTTCCAGGGCGAAGCGGAAGCGGTCGCGCGGATCAGCCATCCGAATATCGTGCAAGTCTACGCCATCGGCGAGCACGAGGGCTTGCGATATATGGCGCTCGAGTACGTCGAGGGGCGGAACCTCCGCGACTTCCTCACGCGGAAAGGCGCACCCGACTTACCCGTGGCGCTCGCGATTATGCGGCAAGTCGCGGCGGCGCTGCAACGCGCCAGCGAACTCGGCATCGTTCACCGGGACATTAAACCGGAAAACATTCTGCTGACGAAAAAAGTCGAAGTGAAGGTGACCGATTTCGGCCTGTCGCGCCTCACCGGTGGCGACCACTTGCCGTTGAACCTGACGCAATCGGGGGTGACGCTCGGCACGCCGTTGTATATGTCTCCGGAGCAAGTGCGCGGCCAAGCAATCGACCACCGTTCGGATATTTATTCGTTCGGCGTCACTTGTTATCACATCCTCGCAGGGCTGCCGCCGTTCACCGGTGCCAACGCGATCGACGTGGCGATGAAGCACGTCAACGAACAACCCGAACCGCTCGGCGACATCCGCACCGATCTTCCCGCCGACCTGTGCGCGATGGTTCACAAGATGATGGCGAAGAAGCCCAGCGAGCGCTACCAGACGGCGAAGGAGATTTTACGCGACCTCTCGAAAGTGCGCGAAGGGCTGTCGCTCGGGTTGCCGAACGCGCAGTCGGGAGCGTTACCGCAAATCAGCGGGAGTTTCAGCGGGCAGACGCAGACGTACATCATGGCGTTGCCGCCCAGCCCTGCGCGATGGCCGGCCTACGTGCTGGGGTTCCTGGTGTTGACGGGCACCTTCACGGGCGGTTGGTGGCTGTTCGGAAAGCTGCACCCGCGCCTCGAGGCGGCGAGTGGCCCACCCGTCAGCGGCCTGCCCGAGATGCGGTTGCCCGACACGGTGATTCTTGCCAGTACGAAGGAACGCGAACTGACGGCCAAGCTGCACGAACGCGGCACGAAATCGAGCGAAGTCGTCGATGCGAGTATCGAACTCGGCTTGTTGCTCATGAAGGAACGGCGGTTCGTGGAGGCGGCCAAAGTGTTCGTCTCGCTCGAAAACGAGAAGTTCGACCCGAAGGGCGTATTCGCGCAACACGTCGTGGCCGCCAAGTTGGGCCAGGGAATTTTACTCGCGCATCAGGACAAAGCGAAGGAGTCGATCGAGGCGTTCAAGAATGTCGTCGCCATCATTTCCAAGGGCGGCAACCCGAAGAACCCCGGCCCCGGAACGATCCGCTTCAACCTGTTCCTGCGCGAACACCGCGAACTCAGCCAAGCCGTCGCCGAAGCGATCCAGCGCGACGCCGACAACCTCAAAGGCGAGAAGTTCCCGACCTTAGACTACCTACGCTCGCCCCCCGCAATGAACCGACCGTCGTAACCGCGGAATTAGCCGCGACGCGCAGGCTTTGCGAAGCGGAGCGCGTGCGCATGAACCCACTGAAAATGTCGTGAAATAATCGCCCCGCACGGCCTACGCATCGCCTATTGACCGCACGATCGTTGCGCAAGGACTTTCCTGTAGAATAAGCATTTTCAGGCCCTATCACAGTCGTTACTTACCCACCTTGCGCGCGCGCAAAAGTTTCGCAAAACTAATGTAAGCCGCTTATCCGGTGCAATCGTGCGGCAGTTTCGTAAAAATGTCCTTTTCGACTCAAGTCGTCGCTAGGCTTCGATTGACTGCTCCGTAGGGTCAACGTAGAGTTGCGTCGTAAACACCCGTGAAACCGCAGCAGACAACAGACCGAACGACGACATTCGCACGACCCCCTCGACGAATGTCTTGCCGATTCGGTCGCCCCAC
Organism: Limnoglobus sp.; assembly: GCA_043785305.1. GTDB lineage: Bacteria > Planctomycetota > Planctomycetia > Gemmatales > Gemmataceae > Limnoglobus. Next base: position 2,326 of record JAYVXI010000088.1, read on the forward strand.
GGAACACAAAGGTTGCCCATGCAGGAAATGAATCACTGGCGAATGGACCGCCCTGACGAAGATGTGGCCGATGAGGTTGAGGGGGGCGAGCTGACCCACGCGGAGAACATGGCCGGCTTACCGATGCGAACGTATTTGCCCGATTCGCTCGTGCCCGGTTACCCGTACCCGTTGCTCGTGATGTTCCACGAGCGTGGCGGTAACGAAGAGCAAGTGTTGCGACACGTGCCGCGAATTTCGTCGCAGAACTTCGTGTACCTCAGCCTTCGCGGCCCCGAACCGCTCGGCCGCCGTGCGGACGGCAAGCGCGGCTTCGGTTGGGCGCACCGCAATGCGGGCTTGCTCAGCGAATACGTCGAACTCGCGGTGTCGCTCGTTCGCCAGACCGTGCAAATTCATTCCGAACGAGTGTACCTCGTCGGCGTGAACGAAGGGGCCGATGCCGCCTACCGGGCCGGGTTCGCACTGGCCGGGAAAGTCGCCGGCGTGATCGCGCTCAACGGCACCATGCCGCAGCCGAGCCTCGGCAAGCCCGTCTTCCGCTTCGACGACGCCCGTAAGCTCCGCGTCTTCATGGGGCACGGCGTCTCGAACTCCGAAGCGATTCGCCGTCAGACCGACAAAGATTACAAAGTCCTGTACGGTTGCGGTGCGGACGTGCAATATCAGACGTACCCGACCGATCAGGATCTGCACGCGGAAATGTTCCGCGACGTCAACCGCTGGATCGTCGGCAACGTCAACGCCGAACACGACATGTACGCCGTCCGCGACTGATCGAATAGCAAAACGCAAGTGGCCCCGGTTACGGAACCGGGGCCACTTGCGTTACAGAGCCAAAACCACCGGTAGAATGATGAACGTCACGACGCGGACTTTGATTTCCAGTGTGTTAAAGGACTTGTTCGACTGGATTCAGTCTCGCGAAATTCAAGTCGTTCCGACAGTAAATTACGGGCTCGGATTCAGAGAAAACGAATCCTTTTCGTTTCGTGCGTATGCGAGGTACTCCGAAGGAAACAATACGATAGTGATTTCCTTCGACATCAAATTATTAGACAACGGTTGTCGGATTTCAGGTGATATTGAAACGGAAGAGGGCACGATTCTCAAAGATATTTTGGAAGAGACGCTGAGTCAGAGCGAGACGTTTGATGCCCAAATAATTAGCGCTGCACTCCGTTTCGCAATCGGTTGCACGGAGAATTTAGACGTGATCATTCGCAGTCTCCTGGACAACGCCTGATGATGGATAAAATGATCGTTGCTCTGTTCGGCGTGAATGAGCGGTTTTATCGTAAGATAGCTCCTCAAACCAGGAGCCGAAATGGGACCGCTGCTTGCCTCGGACGAATCGCCCGACCCTCACAGTAGACGCGCACAGTTCCGCACGGCGTGGCCGTGGGTGCTGTGCGTGGTCGGCCTCGATTACCTCAGTTCGTTGGCGTATACCTCGTCGATTGCCTTCACGGCGGCGGGGCGATTGACCCCGCTGGTTACGCTACTCGTCGTGATCGTCACACTGTTTCTGGCATTGCCGGTGTACTGGTACATCGCGGGCCGGTCGCCGCACGGTGGCGGTTCGACGGCCTTGCTCGAACGGGCCATTCCCGGCTGGTTCGGCAAGTTTCTCGTCCTCGTGTTACTGGCGTTCGGCGCGGTCGACCTCGTGTTCACCCGCACGTTTTCGGCCGCCGATGCCGCCGAGCATTTGATCCACAATCCGCAACCCGCGTGGCAACATCTCCTGAACGTCGCAACGGTCGAAGGCGAGAAACTGCGTCAGCAACTGCCGCCGAACATCCGTAGCCGCACCGATGATTTGTGGAAGCAACAGACCGTAGTGACACTGGCCGTGTTAGTCCTCGGCGCGGTGGCGGGGTTAATCTATTTCAAGAAGGGGTACACCCGAAACTTCGTGCGGCTTGCCGTGGTTACCGTCGGCGTGTACCTCGCGCTCACGCTCATCGTAATCGTCAACGGACTGCTGTATTTGCAGGCCCATCCGCAATTGGTGGAGCAGTGGTGGGCGGACGTAGGAACGGGGAACTGGAAGCCGGACGCCGCGCCGAAACCGATGACCGGCTGGCGCGATATTCTCGTGGCGTGCGTGCCGTTGTTCCCGTACATGGCGCTCGGTTTGAGCGGATTTGAACTGACGCTGATGGCGATGCCGATCATCCGTGGGAAAGCGAACGACGACCCCGGCAATCCGCGTAGCCGCATCCGCAACACGCGGCGATTGCTCGTCGTTGCGGCACTGCTGATGGCGTGCTACTTGCTCGCGTCCGCACTTGTTACCACGATACTCATCCCGCCTAACGCGATGGTCACCGATGGCCAAGCGAAGCACCGTGCGCTCGCTTACCTCGCACACGGCGGCGCGCTGAACGATGGCCGCACGGCAGACGCCATCCACCCGGCGTTCGGCCTGACGTTCGGCACGATTTACGACATCAGCACGATTGCGATTCTGGCGCTCGCGGGTTTGTCCGTCGCCATGACGCTTTCGAGTTGGATTCCGCCCTACTTGCAGCGGCTGGGGATGGAGTTCGATTGGTCGGTGCGGTTCGGGGTGTTGGTGTGGTTGTTCGTCGGCGTGAAGCTCGGCGTGACGGTGTATTACGGGGCGGACCTCGACGCGCAACGCGGGGCGTATTTGACATCGGTGCTGGCGGTGTTCGCGTTCGCCTCATTCGTCGCCGCCGTCGACGTGTGGCAAAAACGCCGTAGCAAAGGCTGGCGCAAACTGTTCCGCACGCCGTTAATCTTCACGTTGGCCACGCTCGTTTTCACCGCAAGCGGGTTGCTGATCGCGATCCAACGACCGGGCGCGATGGTGCTGGCAGGGGCATTCATTTTGCTGGTATTGGGCATCTCGATGGTCAGCCGGGCGTGGCGTTGCACCGAACTGAGGCACACGGGGTTCGAGTTCGCGGATGCGGAAACCCAGCAAGCATGGCAAAAACTGTGTGCCTCCGATTTCCCGATCCTCGTGCCAATTCGCCCCGGTGGCGACACGCTGGAACACAAGGAAATCGAGGTGCGAACGCTGCACCGCATCCCCGCAACGATCCCCGTGATGTTCCTGCAAGCCGATATCGGCGACGCGAGCAATTTCGCCCAGAAACCGCTACTGCGGCTGACGCGCGAAAATGGCCGCGTGCTGATCCATATCTCGAACTGCGTCTCGATACCGCACGCACTCGCGGCCGCCGCGATCGCAATTGGCTCATCGGGTGCGGTGCCCGAAGTCCACTTCGGCTGGTCGGCGGAGAACCCCGTGTCCGCGAACTTGCACTTCGTGCTGTTCGGGCACGGGAACGTACCGTGGCTGGTGTACACGCTCATCCGCGGCTCGAACGTGCCCGAAGACCGCAAGCCACGCGTGATCGTGGGGTGAGATCCACGAAAAGTATTCGTCACTTCAGTAGCCCGCGATCGCGTAGGTAGTTCAGCACGAGCTTCTCGAACGGAACGCGATTGCTGGTATACAGATACGACATGCCGCGGCGGTTGCAGAACCCGGCGAGGCCCGCTCGGAATGCGGCGAGGGTGCGTTGATAGCGTTCTAAAAGTGGGGCGCTGATCGTCACTTCGGCCACATCCGAATCTTCCGCATCGGTGAGTTTCAAATCGCCGGTGAACGTCGGGTTGACCTCTTCTTCGGCGAGTATCTGAATCGCATAAACGTCGTATCCCCTGGCGTTTAGGTAGCGAAAGCCTTCCTCGTAGCCGCCTTTGTCCATGAAGTCGCTGAGGACGACGACCACACCGCGACTCGAATGACGTAAACTGAACGCCTTCATCGACTTCGAGAAATCCGAAGAGCCGCCGACGGGGACGTCGTCGATGAATTGGATCAATCGCCATAAACTCGGCCGCCCGCGGAACTGCGGCGAGCGAGCGGAAGTCGTTCCCCCGAAAGACTCTACGGCCACGCGGTCGAGGTTGGCGAGGCCCACGAAGCCGAGCGCGGCGGCCACCTGTTTCGCGTAGCGTAACTTCGTCGGCGCGCCGTAGTTCATCGACTCGCTGACGTCGATGAGTAGGTGAACGTGCAAATCTTCTTCTTCGACGAATATCCTTAAAAACAAGCGATCCAGACGGCCGAAGAGGTTCCAATCGAGGAAGCGGAGATCGTCGCCGACGGTGTACGCACGGAAGTCGGCGAACTCGGAGCCGCGCCCTTTGCGCTTACTGAGGCGGTCGCCTTTCATGCGACCCGCGCGCACCTTCTTCGAGACGAGTTCGAGCGTCTCCAAGCGTCGCAGGAACGATGTGGAAAGTAGTGGCTCATCGGCGACAGCGATCGTTTCTGCCATGACGTAACTCGTTTCCTGCGTTCGCGTTTCAACCGTTACATCTGCGCCAGACCCCGCTGCCAGTGTAACGACTTTGCAACGCTTAGGCTGCTAACTCTGAGGAAAATCGTGGAATCGCGTATAAATGAAAAACGAGTCGATAGGCAAATTCGTCTAAAGTCTACGGCGTAAACTGTATTGTCGCTCGTCAGGTAGCCAAAACTTCGGCGGAACAGGTGGTTGGGACGATGGGGAATTTTACGCCTCAAAAACGCCTGAAACGACGCAGCCGCATCGACTTGCGCTGCGAGACGCTCGACGATCGCATCGTACCCGCCGCACTCGTTCCGAGCAATTTGCCTGCCACCAGCACCGAAATCGTCGCACAAACGACATCGAAACAGCCGCTGCAAGACCTTGCGAATATCGTCTCGTTTTTGGATTTATCGAGTCAAATCGACGTTTCGCGGTCCGCAATCGTCATCCAAATGCCCTCTTTTTCGGGCGTCGCGACATCGACGTTGCAGATCGCACTGCGGTCGGGTGCCAATTCGCAAACGGTCGTACAAACGCTGTCGCAACTTCACTTTTACGACTCGGTGACGCCGAACTACATCTACAGCCGGGCGGCGGACTTACGCGAAAAGATTCCGAACGACCCGAAGTTCGTCGATCAGTATCACCACCCGATTATTCATACGCCACAAGCCTGGGACAAGACCGTCGGCAGCCCCGGCGTGATCGTGGCGATTCTCGATGATGGCGTCGACATCAACCATGCGGATTTGAAGGATAACGTCTGGGTCAACCGCAACGAAGTGCCGAACGATGGCATCGACAACGACGGCAACGGCTTCATCGACGATGCGAATGGCTGGGACTTCGTTCACGATACGTCGAACGTGTTTCCCGACGATGCGATACGCGATACGCACGGCACCGAAGTCGCGGGGTTACTTGCGGGGCGAATCGACAACGCGACGGGTATTACTGGCGTCGCGGGTCGCATCACGTATCTGCCGTTGAAGGTCGTGGGCAGCGGGTCGACGACATCGTTGACGTTCGCACGGGCGGTGGCGTATGCCGTGCAGAATGGCGCGAAAATCATCAATAACAGCTTGAACATCGACTCGTTCGTCGGCGACCCGACGTTTCAGTCGGCGGTGTCGTTCGCGTACAATCGCGGGTTGTTGTGGGTGAACTCGGCCGGCAACGAGAACATATCGAATGCGGCCCGGCAGGCGTTCGAGGAAATGATCCTGGTTGCGGCAACGGATCGCAACGACGTCAAGACTAGCTACAGCAACTATGGCTCCGGCATCGACATCGCGGCACCCGGTGGCACGAGCAGCGATGGCCTCGTCACGACGATTCCGCAAAATGCGTACGGCACCGCATTTGGAACGAGCGTCGCCACGCCACTCGTCGCGGGTACGGCTGCACTCATTTGGTCGGCGTTCCCCGGTTATTCGCGCGATAAAGTCGCAGCGGCACTGATCGCGAATGCCGACGATATTGCCGCGAACAATATGAGCTTCATCGACATGCTCGGCTCGGGTCGGGTGAATGCGGCAAAAGCGGTTTCGGGCGCGCCGTTCGTCACGAAACTCGGTCGCTTGACCGGTCTGCCAGACGAAGGGGCCTCCGCGCCGAGTTCGATCGCGGGCTTCTCGCTGCGGCTGAATAGCCCGTTGAATCCGAACACGGTGATCGATAGCAATTTTGAACTGCGTTGGGCCGGGATGGATAACCAGTTCGGAACCAGCGACGACGAACTGATCCCGTTCGCGATCAACGGCGGTCGATCGTACAAGATCGGCACGAACGGCCTCGATTTTACGGTCGGAGCGGAGTTGGAACGCGGGCTGTATCGGTTCACCGCGAAGTCGGGTGGGTTGACCGATCCCTTCGGCAACGCGGTCGATGGCGATGGCAACGGCACGGCGGGCGGGAACCTCGTTCGGAACTTCGGCGTTGCGTATCAGGCCAGCGGTCGCGTCTACGAGGACATCAACAACGACGGGTTTCAAAATCCGTCCGATCCCGGGCTGAAGGATGTCGTCGTTTTCGGCGACACCAACGGCAACGGCCGTTTCGATAATTTGACGTTCCAGAGCACTAATGGAGTCAACATTCCCGACGCGAACCCGGCGGGTGTCAGCCTGCCGATCTCGGTGTCGGGGGCGGGTGTCATCGGTTCGATTAGCACCAGCATTTATATTTCGCACTCGAGGCCGTCGGAACTGACGATTACGCTCGTGTCGCCCGATGGCGACCGCGTCGTGCTCTATCGCAACGGTGATATACCCGAGATTAACTCGCCGGGCTTTCACATCTTCAAATTTGAAGACGGTATCGAGGAACGGGCCGAATTGCAGCCGACGATCGTTCAGCATTTCGTCCGCCCCGTCGAACCGCTATCGAAGTTCATCGGCAAGAACGCGAGCGGGATTTGGCGTGTGGAAGTTTCGGACAACTCCGCGGGTAACACGGGGAGCGTGGCGTTTGCTTCGATCGCATTATCCTCGGAGCCGACGGCCCGAACCGATGCGAACGGCTTCTTCCACATCAACGGGCTACCCCCCGGAACGACGCGGATTTCGATCGCCAGCGCGACGGGCTACCAGCGTGCAGCCAACGGCGGCGCGATCAGCGTCGACCTGTCTGGGCCGAATCCGCCCGCACCGATCTCGATCGGCTTGTCGCGAATCAACGGCATCACCGGACGGGTGCTCCGCGATAACGGCGACGGCGTTTTTGGGCCGACCGATGCGGGCATCGCCGGCGTGATCGTGTACCTCGACGCGAACGCCAATGGCATCCCCGATGGCGTGGAACAAACGACGACGACGGATTCATTCGGCAACTTCACCTTCGGCAACCTCGGCGTCGGTACGTTCACGGTGCGCTATCAGAATCCTCCGGGTTTCTCGCCGGTGGCAAGCGCCCCCACGACTCGCACCGTGAATCTCACTGCCGAAACCCCGCTCGTTACGGGGAACGATTTCCTGTTCGTTCGCGAAACCGCACCCGTTCGCGTTCAACTTTCGAGCATCGCGCCGATCCGAAACGCTCCGCTCGAATCGGTGGCCATCTCGCTGAGCGAACCACTGCCAGGGTTCGGCATCGCGAACGTCGCACTCACGCGCAACGGCGTGCCGGTCAGCCTTGCGGGGACGACGTTGCTCGGTTCGGGAACGCAGTACACGCTGATCGGTTTGAAAGAACTCACGCGCGCCGATGGCGTGTATGCGTTGACGATTAACGCCCCTGCGCCGACGGGAATGCCGGGGCGTCAACCGAGCGTTATCACCGCGACTTGGACGATGGACGGCATCGCGCCGACGCTAAATTTGATCGCGACGACGAACCCGACGACGGGGAACGTCACCGGCGGGAACTTGACGTTCACCAAACCCGTCACGGGCGTCACGCTCGCCGATTTCGTCTTGGTGCGAAACGGTATCATCGTGCCGATCGACAGTGCGATCTTCAGCGGTTCGGGTGCCACTTACAACCTCGCACTGCCGCAGGAACTCGTCGTGGTAGCGGGTGATTACGTGCTGCGATTGGTGGCGATTGGCTCGGGCATCCGCGACAGCGCGGGGAACGATCTGGCCGCCAACTCGGAGATTACCTGGACGGTGACCGCCCCGCCGGTCGTTACGAAATTGGTCGCCCGCACGGTCATCGCCACGGGGGAAGGCGGGCCGGGTCGGCTCAACATCTACGACACGGCGAACGGTCGGTTCCTCATTAATCTCGTGCCGTTTGAATCTGGATTTACGGGCGGTATCCGCGTCGCCACCGGCGATGTCAACGGCGATGGCGTGGAAGATATTATCGTCGCCGCGGGGCCGGGTGGCGGGCCGCGCGTTCGCATTTACGATGGGGCGAAATTTACCACCATCGCCGACTTCATGGCGTTCGAGTCCGAATTCACCGGCGGTTTGTTCGTCTCGGCTGGCGACTTCAACGGGGATCGCAAGGCAGACATCGTCGTGTCTCCCGATACCGGTGGCGGCCCGCGCGTGACGATTTTCGATGCCGTCACGCTGATGCCAATCGCGAACTTCTTCGGCATCGACGACCCGGCGTTTCGCGGCGGTGCCCGCACCACCGTCGGCGACATCAATCACGATGGCACGCCCGATCTCATCGTGGCCGCCGGTACCGGTGGCGGCCCCCGGCTCGCCGGTTACGATGGCAAGTCGATCCTCAGCGGGTTGCCGACGAAGCTCTTCCAGGACTTCTTCGCATTCGAGCCGGGCCTGCGCGACGGCGTGTTCGTTTCGAGCGGTGACTTCAACGCCGATGGCTTCGCCGACATCGTCATCGGTGCCGGTGCCGGTGCCGGCCCGCGCTTGCTCATCCTCGATGGCAACGCACTCGCCACCGCAGGCCTTTTGCAAATCAATCACGACTTCTTCGCCGGCGATCCCACCAGCCGCGCCGGCGTTCGCATCGCAGTGAAAGACATCGACGGCGACGGTCGCCCCGACATTTACGCCGCCAACGGCGTCGGCGGATCGAGCGCTGTCCGCATCTACTACAACCGCGACCTCGGCACCAACCCGCCCCCATTAGGCGACACCTTCGACGACTTCCCCGGCTTCACCGGCGGCATTTTTGTGGGGTAGAAGCGATGGCAGCAGACGGCGACCCGATGGTGAAGGCGTTGATCGTGCGGCTCGACTGCTGGCTGACTGCGAACCGTCCCGAATACTACGCGATGCTTCAATCCGGCGCGACCGAGGCCGAGTTAGATGCTGTGGAAACTCAGTTCTCGCTCGTTTTGCCTGGGGCGTTCCGACAACTATACCGGTGGCGAAGCGGGCAAGATCCGATGTCCGCCGCTGCCCTTCAGATGAACCGCTCGTTCTGCACACTGGAAGAGGTCGTCAGCACCAAAGGCATACTCGACGGCATGATCGGGGATCGCTGGTTCATACGACATCGACTTGATGGTCCCTCACAAGTGAGTTCACTAAGTTTGTCCCTGACTTTCTTACACAGCCGGGAGTTTGCCAGTCTTAATCGCCTTGGCGGTCACAAGATTGATGAACGCTGAGCACGTAATAAACATGTAACGGGCATCTTCCAAATTCGGGGCTGCCTTGTCCGACTTGGTGCTTGCATGTCTAATGCCCGCCGTATTCGTGTACTCCCACAGTTTGAACATCGAGTCGGCGATATTTGAGTTGATGCATAGCTCCTTGACAGTCTTTTCAAGAGCATTAAAAAGTGTTTTGTCTGTCAATCCCGATACCTTTTTACACACGAACTCGACAGCCGTAATCGATTCTTTTATCGAATTGACATAGTCCGGGTTTACCTTATCCGAAAGATGCTCTAGGGCTTTGGCAAGATGTGTAGCGACATCTTGAAGAGCGGTCAGTTTAGGTGCCAATGCCTCATTTACTTCTGCGATCTCTTCGCTGTTTGTTATGGGTGCGAATTTACCACAAACCATTCTATACCCCGACAAACTGTCTTCGAGACTCTGGTTAACAAGCATTTCTAAATTTTCGCCAAAATCATCGGCTTGGTGATTCTGAGCAACGAATTCAAAAAAATCATAGACCGAATGGAATGGTAAATCTTTGTCAGAGTACCACTTACGAATTTGTACCCAGATTCCATCGTCATCTACTCTCCCATGTTGTTTGGGGCATGAGTCATACGTTCTGACTAAGAAATGCATCCATATCCGAACGCCTAGAATGTGCAGTTGGCTATCCAATTGATTTACGTGATCTTCCCTCATACGCAATTTATGGAAGGTCATCGCGTTCCACAATCGCACCTTGAGTTCAGTATCCATGCCGTCGAATTGTGTGACTTTCGGCTTTACGTACCCCATCCGCATCGAGAAAAGCTGATTCACGGTTTTACTCCTCTCCTGAACAGTTCTTTTCGTTTTTTGTCTAACACCTGAACGTACTATACGCTGATTTGTTGACTTTAGCGTAATCCTTCGGTCTGCTTCTGGCCTAACAGCCACGAAATCGATCTCGTATTGCGTTGACATGGGCAGATTCGGCGTCTCGCTCGACTGTCGTTCGGAGACTTGTGTCGGTGACGCTTCGCTCGTATCATTTGCATAATCTATTCGTCGTATCCGACACGGATCACCGATGGTTAAGGTCGAAGCCCGATTGGTTGCGGCGGCTGCGGGTGCCCCGCCGATCTGGGTTCAAACGCTGGAACGGGATGCCAAAGCCACTCTGGCCCGCGTTGCGGGTATCGACGACGGCGAAGGCGGTCTCACAACCTGGGGCCTCGCTGTGGCGGGCGTTCCGGAGTTGGAATCGCGCAACCTCAGTTCGCGCGGCTGGCATGCGTCGTTCCATTGGGATGGCACGCACCTCACCGTCGCACGGCGAATGATCCCACCGACGACCAACGGTTTGCTCACCACCGATGGCAAAGCCGCACCCGATGAAATCCGCTTAAAGCCAGGCGAATCGTTCCGAATCGCACGGTTTCACTTCACGGTCGTGGCCGGATACCCCCCGTCGAACGAATGGGATGCGTCGATCCCACCCGAACTCACCGCACCGTTGAAACCGCGTGGCCGCGAAGGGAATCGGTCCAACGAGGTCGTGCGGTCCGAAGAAGAAGTGTTGAAAACGCCGCTCGTCGATTCGGACCGCGTGATTGCGGGATTGCTCGATATCGTCGACCGTTTCGACCCGACTACTTCGTCGGAAAAGCTCGACGATCTGTTCCGGCAAGCGGTGCGTCGGGCGGTGCCGTGCGATGGCGCGGCCGCCGATGTCGTCGATGTTCCGCCCCTCGGTGCGGGCGATCCGAAGCCGCGCGGCAAAGACATCATCCCGCGATTTAGCCGTACGTTCGTCCGCGATGCGATTACGAAAGTTGGCCCCACCGGTGGCGTTTTAGCGGGCGTGTGGCGGAACGATCATGCCTCGATCGTAAAGCCGCCCGGCCTCAGCACGACGGGGATGATGTCCACCGTTTCGATGCCCGGTTGGGCGGTCTGCGCCCCCGTGCCGTCGCGCAATCCCGGCGAAGATGCCATCGTTCTGTACGTCTCCGCCCCGCTCGTCGAACCATCGCGTGCCATCGATCCCGCCACCGATCCGGGCATCGCCCAGGCCCAAAAAGTCGTGCTGCTGTTCGCGAAGTTGTACGCCGCACTGAACCGCGTCACCCGCGACGATGCGCGTTACCGCGAGATGCGCCGGTTCCTGCCAGGGCCGGTTCGCGGCCTGATGAATCGCCCCGATTACGCGCAGAAACTCGCGCCGCGCAAACTCGATGTCACGGTGATTTTTTGCGATCTGCGCGGCTCGTGTGGCGTGGCCGACGAAGGCAAGAACGACCTGAAATCGCAGTGGGATAACGTCTTCAAGGAAGCGCTCGAGCAGATGAGCCAGGCCATCGTCGATAACGATGGCGTGATCGGCGGATTCATCGGCGATGCAGTGATGGGCTTCTGGGGCTGGCCGGACGAATTGGCCCCGGCGAGCCAGGTTCGGCAAGCCGCACGAGCCGCACTCGCGATTCGCCGCAACTTCGACCGACTCCGTAAGAAGCCGAATTCGCTACTGGCAAAGCTGCGCATCGGTGTCGGCCTCACGCATGGCCCCGCGCTCGTCGGCAAGCTCGGCAACTACGACATGGACAAAATCGATGTCTTCGGCCCGACCGTGAACCGTGCCGCACGCCTGGAGGGGCTGACCAAGCGGTTCGGCGTCGAAGTCCTCGTCGATGAATTCGTGGCGAAGGAACTCGGCGACGGTCGCGCCGCCGGTGGCCGTCTGCGCCGCGTCGCCCGTATCGCACCGGCCGGCATGGATGTGCCGTTCGACATTCACGAACTGCTCCCGCCCGAAACCGATGGCAACCCCGGCGCAACGGCGTGGATCTGCAACCAGTTCGCACAAGCCCTAAGCGAATTCGAGGCCGGTTGGTGGGAGAACGCCCGTCTGCAACTCGAACCGCTACTCGCGCAGGACGATGGCCCGAGCCGATTTCTGACGACGCGGATCGGCAACCTCTCGACCCCACCCGAGGACGCCAAACCCGACGCCGCCGGGTACTCGTTCGTCAAAGACGCAAACGACGTGTGGTACATTCGCTCGAACGAAAAGTAAGTCACTTTCGCCATCTAAAATCGACGTAAGTCACAATTGCGGAGGTTTCAAAACCGTGTTTTTGGCATTTTTGCGACTCAAAATGCCCCTTTTCGATCGCAAATTACGGATCTGTTTCGAGGGTTTTTGCGTTATCCTGCATTCCTGTCGTGGGTTATGTCGAGGCTCTCGATTTCGCATCAGCCGAAACGACTGGTCGAAAATCGACCGAATGCGACCGAAAATCGACCGGACGCGACATTTCTATGTCATTTGGAGACACTTTTGCGTCCATTCGTGCAAGATGCAAAAGTCGACTTACGTCGGATCGCCTAAAACTTTTTGACTGTCCGCATTCGTGTGGGTGCGGCCAAATCGCGATCCGTTTTAATCTGCCAGATTTTCGTATGCCGATGCGATTGGCTCCTGTAAAATGCGACGAAACCCGGAGTCGCCGCCATGAACTTGCCCATCCCCGATTCGGAACGTACGCAGGCCGCGACGCCGGAGCAGGAGCGCGTGTCGGCACTGCGTTCTGCACCCGAGCTATTTCCCGATGGCTATGAGAAACACGAAATCGTCGGTCAAGGCGGCATGGGCATCGTCTATCGTGCGCGGGACGTGGCGCTCGACCGCGACATTGCCATCAAACTGTTACAACCACACTTTGCGGCGGACGGTGCCGAGGCGAAGCGATTCGTCGAAGAAGCACGCATCACGGCGCAACTCCAACACCCCGGCATCCCGGCCATCCACGAAGTCGGCACGATGGCGAACGACCGCCCGTTTATCGCGATGAAGCTCATCAAAGGCGAGACGCTCGACTCGCTGCTGAAGCGCCCCGACGCCCGACGCACCAACTTTATCGCCACGTTTGAAGCCATCGCGTTCGCACTCGGTTACGCGCATTCGCGGCACGTGATCCACCGCGACTTGAAGCCCGCGAACGTCATGGTCGGGGCGTTCGGCGAAGTCCAAGTCATGGACTGGGGCCTCGCGAAAGTCTTGGCGAGCGGTGGGCGTCAGCCCACTGATTCTTCGGAACAAGCTCCCACCGAAACGCACATCCGTTCGGCTCGCGATTCCGACAGCGACACCCGTTTCGGCGACTACATGGGCACCCCCGCGTACATGCCGCCCGAACAGGCCATCGGCGCGGTCGACAAGATCGATGCGCGCTCGGACGTGTTCGGCCTCGGCGCGATTCTCTGCGCGATGCTCACGGGCCAACCGCCGTTCAACGGTGGCAGTGCCGAAAGCACGCGGCAGCTCGCGGCGCAGGGCAAGCTCGGCGACGCCTTCGCGCGCCTCGATGCCTGCGGTGCCGAACCCGAGTGGATCGCGCTCGCGAAGCGCTGCCTGTCCGCGGAGCCGGCCGACCGCCCCGCCAACGGCACTGAGGTCGCGAACGAGGTCGCCAAGTTGCGTGCCGCCGCCGACGAGCGCGCGAAGCAAGCCGAGATCGGCAAAGCCCGCTCGGACACGCGACGACGGGTACTGACGTGGAGTGCAGCAGCGGTATTCGCGGTGCTGTCGGCGGGTGCGATAACGAGCTGGGTGTTGGCAAACCAAGCACGGGACGCGGAGAAAGCGACGGCGCACCAATTGGTGCGGACGCAGGCCGAGGAGAAGAGGGCGGTTGGTGCTGAGAAAGCGACGGCAGCACAACTCGTTCTGACGCAGGCCGAGGAGAAGCGCGCAGTTGGTGCCGAAAAGGCGACGGCAGCACAACTCGTTCTGACGCAGGCTGCCGAGTCCGCAGCCATCGCCAAGACGAAGGAAGTCGAGGCGACGCTGGTAGTCGTCGGCCAGCGGACGAAAATGTTGGGCGACGCCTACGGCGATTTCGTCTTCGACATCCAGAACATGTTGGAGAACCGCCCCGGGACGCAAGACCTCCGCCGCGCGCTGTTGGAGAAAGCCCGTAACGGGTTGAACAAAATCCTCGACGAAGCCCGCAAGCAAGGCAATCCGGATCGGACAATGGTCTGGAGCCATTTCCAGATGGGGAATGTCGAGCAGCAACTCGGCAACACACTCGCCGCCCAGAAGGAATATCAGACCGGTTACAAACTGGCCAAACAACTCGCCAACGCCGATCCAAACGCCGTGGCCCAACGTGACCTCAGCGCCAGTTTCGACAACCTCGGCGACGTCGCGCGGCAACTCGGCCAGACGCAGGCCGCACTCGACTTCTACCAGAAGGGCCTGGTGGTGCGTCAGCGGCTCGCCGACGCCGACCCGAAAAACGCAGAGGCGCAACGCGACCTGAGCCTCAGCTTCGACAGGCTCGGTGACGTGACGCGGCAACTCGGCCAGACGCAGGCCGCACGCGACTTCTACCAGAAGGGCCTGGTGATGCGTCAGCGGCTCGCCGACGCCGACCCGAACAACGCAGAGGCTCAACGCGACCTCAGCATCAGCGTTGAAAGGCTCGGCGACGTGACGCGGCAACTCGGCCAGACGAAAGAGGCACTCGACTTCTACCAGAAGAAGCTTGCGATTGACACGAGACTCGCCGACGCCGACCCGAAAAACGCCGGGCTACAACGCGACCTCAGCATCAGCTTCATCAAGCTCGGCGACGTGACGCTCCAACTCGGCCAGACGAAAGAGGCACTCGACTTCTACCAGAAGGCACTGGTGGTGAGTCAGCGGCTCGCCGACGCCGACCCGAAAAACGCCGTGGCGCAACGCGACCTCAGCATCAGCTTCAGCAACCTCGGCGACGTCGCGCGGCAACTCGGCCAGACGAAGGCAGCCCTCGACTTCTACCAGAAGAACCTGGCGGTGAGTCAGCGGCTCGCCGACGCCGACCCGAAAAATGCGGTGGCCCAACGCGACCTCAGCATCAGCTTCAACAACCTCGGCAACGTGACGCTCCAACTCGGCCAGACGAAGGCAGCCCTCGACTTCTACCAGAAGAGCCTGGTCGTGCGTCAGCGGCTCGCCGACGCCGACCCGAAAAACGCCGTGGCGCAACGCGACCTGCTGGGGAGCTTCTACAAACTTGGTACGGTATCCGAGAAGACCGAAGACTATGCGGCGGCCATCGGCTGGTATGAAAAGGCGTTGGCCGTGGCCGCGAAGTTCGAGCAGCCGGAACTCTTCGCGAACGAAGTGAAGGCTTTCAAGAAGCTGATCGGCGATTGCAAAGCGAACATGCCACCGCTCAAACGCCGCGAACCCGCCCCGCCGCCCCGCGTGGCGAAGTGATCGCCCCGCAATCGTGCCAGCCCGCTGCGCAAGCAAGGGGAGGGAGTTTGTTGTGGGAGGAAGCCCCTTGCTTGCGCAAGCAAGGGGAGGACGTTCCTCGCAAGTGGAACTCCCTTGCTCGCGCTGCGGGCTGGCACGATACCAATACAATCCCATACATGTCACAAAAGGGTTGCCTATGAAGCGGATCGAACGCGAACAGGCCCGCAAGTATGCCTTCGATTGGCGCGATGAGCCGCTACTTCACGTGGAGGTTGGCGAATCGTTCGAGATCGAAACTTACGATGCCAGCACGGGCTATTTCCAATCGAGTGCAGACAAGGCGATACCCAGCCTGCGGCCGGGCTTCCACCGCACGCCGCCACTCGCGAACCCGATCGGCGGGCCGGTGTATTTGCAAGGGGCCGAACCGGGCGATGCGGTCGTTGTGACGATCGAAGACATTCTCGTCGACGATTATTCGTGGGTGGCGATCGGACCGCGACGCGGGCCGTTGGGCGAATCGACGCGCTGGCCCGAACTGTCTTCCAGTTACACCACGAAAATCTTTCGCCACACGCCGGGGCCGAGTGGCACCATGCGCGATGGCACGCTTCGCTTCAGCGACGCGATTTCGTGGCCGATTACGCCGTTCGTCGGCACGCTCGGCGTCTGTCCGGATCGCGAAGTCGCAACGAGCCTCGATGGCCAAGGCGCGTGGGGCGGCAACCTCGATATTCGCGATTTTGCTATGGGAAACCGCATCTGGCTGCCGGTGTATCACCCCGGCGCGCTGCTGTATTTGGGCGACGTTCACGCGAGCCAGGGCGACACGGAATTCACCGGCACCGCCGCCGAAACCAAGGCCACCGTGCGGCTCCATATGGAGATCGTCAAACGCAAAAAGCTGACTGGCGTGCGGATCGAAAAGCCCGACTCGATCATCGCGATTCACGCCGACCGACCGTTGGAAATCGCGGTCGAAACCGCAACGGTGCAGCTCATGGATTGGCTCATCACCGAGCACAACTACACGCCGACGGATGCATATTGCCTCGTCAGTACCTGCCCCGATTTCCGCATCCACGTCTATCAAATGTGCAAGATCGGAAAGCTCAGCTACGTCGCGGGGGCCGAGATTCCGAAGCGATATTTGGGTTTGTGAGTGTTTCGGCCAGTGTCAATTTGCGGCCTTACTGGGGTTGCACTACAGCCACCCTGGCGGACACGAAGGCCCTCCGCGAAAAGCCCGCGGCGGCAGGTGGCGAAACGCCCGTGGCCGTGGCGTAGCAATGGCCCCATAGACGAAGCTGTCCGAGGCCTTCAGCCGCCGGGCCACGTCTTCGACGGTCATCAAGTCCGGGTAGGCCTTGGCGGGCCATTCGGCGGGGTGCTGGGGCATGAAAAATTCTCCAATACGGACATACACGCGGTTGCCGTGAAATTACGTGGCCGTTAGTTGAGCAGTACCTCAACGAGGTGCTTCTACCCAACGTGATGAGCTGATTTTAGACCGCAATCTTTCGCATTCGGCACCAGCGTGCGTCGGCGTGTTTTGCGAACCTGGCTTTCATGCACCTCGACAAGTTGTCAAAGACCTCTAGCACCTTACGTGGTTTGGATTTTCGCGTCAAACCGAGCGGATTTTATTCGTACATCCCTCGGTGCATGATTGCAGATTTTCAGTCGCATCAAATCCGAGCGAGGCTCCGCGACAATGGCATTCCGAGGCGACGACGGGTTTCGCTGACGTTCCGCAAAGTGTTGCGCCTCGCCTAATAGTCGGTCAGCACGCGCGGCGTGAACGAGGCGCGTAGCGCGTTCAGGACGGCGAGCACGTCGATCACTTCTTGGGCGACTGCGCCCGCGACGGGTGGCAGGTACCCGGCGGCGGCGAGCAGCATTCCGACGAGGCTGAGCGCCATGCCGCCGATGGCGGTTTGCAGCGCGATCGAGCGCATCCGGCGGCCGATGTGCATCAACTCGTCGACCCGCTCCAGCGAGCTTTCGAGGATCACGGCCCCGGCGGCTTCGGCGGTGACATCGCTGCCTTGCCCGAACGCGATGCCGACCGTGGCGGCGGTCAAGGCGGGCGCGTCGTTGATGCCGTCGCCCATGAACACGGTGACCGCCTTTTTGGTTTCCTCACGCACCAGTGTCAGCTTCTGTTCGGGGCTTTGGCTCGCGTAAACTTCGGTAATACCGACCTTCTCCGCGAGGTAACGCACCTCGGATTCGCGATCCCCGGACACCAGCAACACTCGCTCGAATCCGTGGTGCGGCTTCAAGTGCCGGATGAACGCTTTGCCCTCGGCGCGCGGTTCGTCGCGGTACTGAAACGTCGCCGCGTAGTTGCCGTCGATCACCGTCATGCACTCGAGACCGCCTGCCAGTGGCGGTAGCCACTCGGCGGCAGCGGGCGATTGCGCGACGAGTTTTTTCCGGCTCGTGACTTGCACAATTTTACCGCCGATGTTGCCGCGCAGACCCTCGCCGGGGCGTTCGCTGACCTCGCTCGCTTCGGCGAGTTTCAGTCCCGCCTCACTCGCCGCAGTAATCGTGGCCGCAGCCAGCGGGTGCCGCGAGTATCGCTCCAAGCTCGCCACCGCGGCCAGCACTTCGTCTTTACTGAAACCCTTGCCGGGAAGCACTTCGGTGAGTTTCGGATGCCCGTAAGTGAGTGTCCCCGTTTTGTCGAAGATGGCGGTTTTGCACGTGTCGATCTTTTCCAGGACGGCAGGGTCTTTGATGATGATGCCGCGCCGTGCCGCGAGCGAAACCGAGCCGATGATCGCGACGGGAATGCCGATGAGCAGCGGGCATGGCGTGGCCACGACCAACACGCCGAGGAAGCGAAGCGCATCGCCACTGGCCGCCCACGCAATGAGCGCGATCGCCACCGCAACTGGCGTGTAAATCGCACCGAGTTGATCGCCGAGACGCCGCAGCGCCGGCCGACGTTGCTCCGAGTCTCGCATCACTTGCATGATCTTGGCGTACCGCGAATCGACCGCCGTTTTCTCGGCGCGAATCGTCAGTGCGCCATCGCCATTAATCGCACCCGACAGCACTGTGGAGCCGACCGCCTTCGACAAAACGTACGGCTCGCCGGTGAGGTACGATTCGTCCATCGTGCTATGACCTTCGACGACGATCGCATCGACGGGGCACGTTTCATGTGGAAAAACAACGAGCGAATCGCCGACCGCGACGTGCTCCAACGGAATGTCGCTGACCGTGCCATTCTGCTTGCGGTGCGCTGTTGAAGGCATCCGCTTCGCCAGTGCTTGCAATGCCGAAGACGCCCGTCGCACCGCGTAATTTTCGAGCGCCTGCCCACCCGACAGCATGAGTACGACGAGCGTACCGGCGAGGTATTCTTCGAGCAACACCGCCGTAACGATGGAAATGCCTGCGAGTAAATCCGAACTGAAATCGAAGCAAATTAGTCCCATAAACAGGTCCGCAACGAGCGGAATTCCACAGAAGACGAGCGCGAAGAACAGCGGAAGCGCCGACCGTGGAACCCCGTGGGATACACCTTCGACTGCGTACGCAAATCGCAGCAACAAATGGAGCGAGATCGCTACGATCGCAATCGCGGCGATGACGAGTTCCCGCGAGACGAGCGACTGAGTGTGGGGCGTAGGCCGGTTCATGCTGGCTTTCTAATGTGGCACGGCAACTTTCGCAAATTTCGTTCGCGCCCGCGTTCAATTTATCCAGATTGCCGAGATACCAGACAGGCGTTTGGAAAATTCCGATTGTAAGGCGTAAGGATGTCTTGCGGACATCCGCTGCGATGACCATAATTCCCCTCACGGATAAAGTACGCCCGACTTTTTTATCTCATACCGTAGGTAGGCCATGTCCGATCGATTTGAGGAGGATATTTTCCTCATCAGCGGCCGCCTTCGCCCCGATGTTGTGGACGGAACCACCGCTCACGCTCTCCGCGAAGCCCTTCTGCATACGCGCTCCACGAACTGGGACAGCGTGCGTACGCCGCACCTGTTCATGGGGTTGCTCGCCGCACCCGATTCGTCGATTACCGCATGGGCCGACCGCATCGGTGCGGACATGCACAAATTGCTCGATCAGTTCCGCGACTTGTTCTATCAAGAAACCGAACCGGTCCCGCCGCTGTTGCTCAACCGCGAGTTCCTGTCGGATAACGTGCTGCGATTATTGCGCGACTCGTACGCCCGCGCCATGGACAACGGCCGCAACTACCTGACGCAAATGGACATCCTGATTACGATGTTCAGTACGCCGAACAGCATCGTCGCCGAGTGCTTCGAGCGCATCGGCGTCACCGCCGCGCACCTGACCGAAACCGCCGTCGCCGCCGAGCGCGACGGCGGCGACTGAAGTCTCACGAGCCGCCGGGCTTGTCCCGGCGGGAGTAACGGTCACTTCACTTCTGCCCCAACACTTCGCGAATCCGAGCATGGGCTTGCGCCTTGGACATCCCACGATGTTCTGTGAGAAAATTTGTGTACTTCTTTTTGCAGAATTCAAAACGCGGATGCGGATGGCCAGTCGTTTGTTGTTGGGTGAACAGAATGCGAAGACATCGTTCGTACAACGGCTCGGCCTCCGCAATACGATTCATATTTTTCATTAACTGAGCCAAGTTACCCAAATCGATAGCAACTCTTGAAGAATTCGGGCCAAACACTTGTTCATTTATTGTCAATGCCCGTCGGAACATCGCTTCTGCCTCAGAAATATGATCTTTCGCAATTCCTATTGCTAGATTGATCAATGATGCGGCCACAATAGGGTGATTTGGGCCGTAATTCGCTTCTTTTATAGTCAATGCCCTTGTAATCAGCCGCACGGCTTCGGACTGGCGATTCATTGAATTCAAAATCACGGCCAGATTGTTCAGCCAATTTGCCACAACTGGATGATTCGGGCCAAGCCTCGCCTCATCGATCGTCAGCGCGCGCCGCATCAGTGGCTCGGCCTTTGCCAATCGGTTGGTCGCCTGTAGCATTTGTGCCAAGTTATTCAGACTCACCGCAGTTTTGTGGCTGTCTGGGCCGAAGTGTTGTTCGGCGGTTTGCAGTGCTTGTTGGAGATAGAACTCCGCGCGGTCGTACTGTGCGACATCGTCGAAGACATTTGCCAGGTCGCGGCAAATCTCCCAGCGCAGTTCAGGGTCGGCGGCAACGTTGGCTTGCAAGGTGTAGGCTTCTTGCAATGCGGTCAGTGCGACGTCCCACTGCATCTGGCGGCGTGCCTGGTTGCCCGCGCGTTGCAGCAACGTGGCGAGCAATAACTCGCGCCCCGGCTTGCCACGCAGCTTATTCGCTTCGGCGAGCGTCTCGGCGGGGTCGCCGGTCGCGCCACTCTCTTCGCGGTCGAGCGAAAGCCATTCGCCCTTCGGCAGCCGTCCGATGAGTTCGCGGCTGGTGCCGGTGGGTTCGATGCGATACACCCCGGACCGGATCGACCACACATCGGGTGCGGCCCCGCTCAGCATCTGCTCGAATCGCCCTGGCAGCGCCAGCGCCACCGTGCAGGGAAAGCGCTTTTGCAGCGTGTTGCGGTATCGGTTGAGCTTCATTAACGCGAGTTCCCAACTGCGTTGATGCTCATCAAACGCCTCGGGTTCGACGGGGTCGGCATCGATCCAGATCAGCCGCAAATTCGCCGAATCCGGCGTGAATTCCAACAGCGATTCTGCAAGGCTATCCGGCCCCTTCGCCGGATCGAACCGCACTCGCGCGATGGCACCCGGTTCGGACAGGATTTGTCGGAGTTGATCTCGCACCAGCGCAATCGCCCAGTCATCGGGCGCGAACACCACGATGAACGAAAACTGGTTGTCGGTCAGTTCGAAGTGCCGCGAGAGCAACTGCCAACCTTCGATCTCGGCCCAGCGGTACAGGTGCGCGATCGACTGCGCCGTAAACGGACTCGGAGTGATGTCGGCCACAATCGCCTACTTTACCGGCTGTTCCGGCGGTTTCATGGCAGCATCGCGGCGGAGGATCTCTTCCACGTCATCGCGAATGAGCGGATGCACATCGTACCAGACCTTGCCGTTGCGGAGCATCAACGCGCAGTGCGTATCGAGCAAGAACGTCACCCGTTGCAGGCTGACGGGCGTGAGATCTTCCAGCATACAATCGCGTTGCCGGCCGATCTGGTGCAAGAGTTTCGCATCGACGATGTTACTCGGGCGGTAAGCCGTTCGCAGGTTGTTGATCGCCGCTTCGACGATCTGCGGTGTGGTCGGCAGCGAATGGGATCGCACCACGGTTTCCTTCAGCAACGAGATCAAATCGCGAAAGTGGCCGCCGGATGCCGCGATGAGTTTGTCCGCTAGTGAATAGCTGCCCGACTTCGTCGGTTTACCGAAGTATCGGACCATCCCATCGCGTGTAAAACGGCGTTCGACGACGCGCTGCATCGTCTTCCAACCGGCCGCGATGCGAGTTCGCTTCTCGTCGTTCTTCCAAAGCTTGACGTTGTAGAGCATCCGGATTTCGCTCATCTGCGGCAGTTTGAATTTCAGCCACGGCGGAAGCGTGTACACCATGTGGACGAACGGGATTTTCAAATCCTTGCGGTGGTTCGCCAACAGACTCGTGACGCTGTCGGTCACGCGGCCATCGGTCCCGACGGGGTCGCGAAGTTGTTCCAACTGATCGAACAGGAACACCACTTTGCAGTCCGAGCCTCGAGCTTTCCGAATTTTTTTGATTCCGAAGTCGAAGAACTTGTGGACCTCATCCAGCAATTCGCCGAGCCGCAAGCCAAGCTTTTCTCGCAGCTTATTGCGAAATGAGGGGACTTCTTTCAGCGATGTCTTGATCGTGGTGCCAATGTCCGTACCCGGGATGTTGGCTTTGAAATCGAAACCATCGATCTTGATTTCGGTTTTCCGCAGCCAGTGGCTGATTCGTGTCCAGAAGCCTTCATCAGCCAGTTTTACCTTCAGCGATGCCTCGATCGCCTCGCTGAACGAACCGGCCAATACGAGCAAGAAATCAGTGATTTCTACCGGCTCGGTGGGCAGGAGATAATCGAGGGCGTTCGCGTATGCGACGAAATGGCCCGATGTTTCCAACTGCTTTTTCAACCGGAACAATTCGGTCGTCTTGCCCGCGCCGCGGAAGCCCGAGATGTAGCTCAGGCTTTCGACTTCGGCGAGTTTGATATCGTCGTAGATCAGCTTGACGGGATCGGCGGGATCGCCATCGTACAGCGGCTCGTACAGTTCGTTTTCGGGCTGAAGCGCATCGTCGACCTTCAAACGACGGTACAGAAACTGGCGAAAGTCAAAGTCGGGCAGAGGCAGTGTGCTCATGCTTTAAAGCATATCGCGAAGTCGCACAGTAGTATAGCGCAAGCCACGCACTCCGCCCGATTCCGTGACTCTCGCCATTACTCGTTGCGTTTTCGGCCAAAAATTGGTTTGACATTTCCCGGCTGTATCGGCATAAGTCGCGATTCTCGCAAAAATATCTTTCACCCGACGGAGAGCGTTCGATGTTACGCACGCGGTTACTTGCGGTTTTGGGGGTGGTGTCGCTGTCGGTTTCGGCTTCGGCGCAAGGGCCGTTGGCGGGCGGCACGCCGGTGGGGCGCGCGTCGCTTCAGCCGGTGGGCAGCGGCTTCGCACCGGCGGCACCGCGGGCGGGCACGCCGATCAGTTACCTCGGCCCCGATGGCAAACCGGTATCGACGACGCGACCGCCCGGCGAAGTGATCAGCATGAAGAACCTCGTCGCGCCGTTATCGACGCCACTCCCACCGGGCTTGGATAATCCGCAGAAAAACTTGATGGAATTGATCGTCGATCGGATGAAGACCGCCGTCGGGTTGAACAAGCCGCCATCGGCGGCTTTGCAAACGAACTACACGCCGGGCCTCAGCCGACGGAACCGCGAGCGGCGCGAAGAGAGCCGCCGCCGGGATTAGCGGTTCGCCTGGGCTTCGAGCCGCGCATTGCGAACGTCGCGTAGCGTAATGCGCGGCGACGCGGTGCCGCTTTTCGTCGTGTAGAACAGGAACGTTGCGTCTTCGTCGACTTCGTCCATGAACCAATGCGTCATCCCGATCGGCTCGCCTTTCATATTCCGACCCGTTACCAGCATCCACGTCGCATCGCGATCCGGTAGATCGTAAAGCGTGAGCGTATTCGTCTCGTGGTTGAAATCGATCATGGCCGGATCGGGCCGCGGCACCGTCGATTTGAGGTCTTGCGGCAAGCCCGGTAACGGCGCGTTCGGGTCGCGCTTCGTCGACAGGGCCACCGGTTCGCGCGGTCGCGAATCGCACGCGATTCCCATCGCGAGCAACGCACCGCCGACGCTGTACAAGCAACACATCCGTGTTATCGTCATGTGACACCTCCTAGATCGGAAGAGAGTTCGACCACCCGGTCGAGTGTCTATAAGGATGGTAACACAGGCTGGCAAAGGGTGTCGCGAAAAATCGGATTGGCGTCAGCGAAGAGCGGTGACAGACTTGCCCCTCTCCGTTTCGGAGAGGGGAACGACGATATACTTCGCGCGGGGAGATTCGATACGTTTTGTTAGCCCGACGCGCCAGCGAGGGGAACCCGCTTGAAGGCACGACATCGTAGAAACGATAGTAATCCCTCGCTAGCGCGTCGGGCTAACGGGAATGGATTGTCTGACTGGTAACGTCTCATTTCCGACCGCGAAAAGTATAGCGATCTACTACTTGCGAGCGGCCGGACCCGGCAGCGGGCAGGTCTTTCAGTCGGTCTTCGGTTGCTCGAAGCCGACGGTTTGGATCGGGTTCGGTTTGGCGGGCGCGTCGAATGCCGCGAGCCACTCTTTGGCGGGTGCGAAGTTCGGGTCGGCTTTTGCGGCGAGTTGCAGTTGCTGGCGGGCCGCGTCGGGCTTCTCCGAATCGGCGAGCAGTTTCGCCATCGTGTAGCGGGCTTCGGCCTCGGGCATCACGCTCAACATCGCGTCGAATCCGCCTTCAAAGTTCCCCGCCTGCGCCATGCACACGCCCAGCGTCCGCTTGTAACGGCGGTTCTCCGGGTCGCCGCCGATCGCGTGCTGACACGCGGCGGTTGCACCGTTCCAGTCTTCGAAGCGAGCGAGCGCCAAGGCGAATTCGTACGCGGCCTTGTGGTCTTTCGGGTAGTTCTGCATCAGTTCGCGGTAACTGCCGACGGCGCGTTCGCGATCCCCGACCCGCGTGTAAAGCCGGGCCAACCCGCGCAACGCCTGCGCGTTCTTCGGGTCCGCTTTTAATGCCGCTTGGTATTTCTGACGGGCTTCATCGAGGATGCGATCGCGGTCGGCACTCGTCGATTCCTCGACGAACGCACTATCGACGGCCCCATCGGCGAGTTCGGAAGCGATGTGAGCGATCGACTCGGGCTTCAACGGAGTCTTGCGGGCCGCGTTGACGATGGCCGCATCGACCGGTTTTTGCACGTGCGGGCCGGGCGGTTTCGGCTGGAACATCCGCGACAAACTCGAACCGCCTGCGGGCTGTCCCACCGGCTGTCCGCTCGTTTGCGGCGTGCTTCGGCAACCCACCGTGGCCGCCAAAACGCCCGCGACGATCCACAGGTTACGACGACGGCCATCCATGGCTCTGCCTTTCGGTTGACTCGATCGATTGCGCGTGAAATGCACGTGCTAACGTCTGTATCGGCAAATCGCACGCGCCATTTCCAACAATTCGCAACAATCGCTGACGCGAGGCGAGGTGAGTTAATTACCCCGATTGTCGAACACGTAGTATACCGGCTCGCTGTGTGCGCTTTTGCTCCGCGTTTCTGCGGAGACGCGCTTGCCGTAGGCTCCTTGGCGCGAATCGCGCGTTTTGCGAATTGTGCCGACTCGCGTGAAACCGGCGCGCTCGAAGAACGGGTTGATCTGGCCCATTGCCGAAAGTGTCTCGATCCACGGGACGGGGCACATCTCGCAGGCGCGGCGGACGAAGGCGGCCGCGATCCCCGCGCGCGATACGTCGGGTGCAATACCACGCGTTGCAGCAACCACAATTGCTCGTTCAGCGCGCCGAGTGCCACCGAGGATCGCGGGTTCTTCAACCCGAAGAATTGCGAGCGCAATGTTAATGAAGCCGCCGGTGCCGAAAAGATACAGATGCCGATGGGGACTTGCAGATGCCATAGCAATGTCACTTGGCGAACGAAGGCAAGGTTGTGACTACGATAATGCCACCGCGCGAAGTGCGGCCAGTCGGCACGGGTGCCGTCCGAGAGCCAAAACTCGTCGTGGAAGGCGATCCGTTTTTTTTTAGAATGGGGCGCTCGACATCGATCGCACCATCGCCGTGGCAACGCACGATGACATCGGGGTTGAGGTCGTCGACGAGATCTTCGTGCGTGGTCGCCACCAGCGCCCCGATGCCGCTGCGGCTGACGAGCTTTCACAAATTGAACGCGAGCACTTTGGCCAAGTTGCGGTCGAGGATCGCCGCGAATTCATCGAGCAAGATCGGCTGCGATTGGAACGCGAAGGCGTACGCCATACGGAACCGGTAACGCTGCCCGTCGCTCAATTCGGACGGCGCGCGAAGCAATAATCGCGCCTCGGACAGTCCGCAACCCGCGAGAATCGCCAACCGCTCGGGCACCGTTCCCGGCAGCGCTTCGACGAGTGGCCGATCCGGGAAAACGAGCGTTGCCGCATCGACCGCCGCGAGTTGCACACCCGCCGCACGCAACAGCGACGACTTCCCCGACCCCGACGGCCCCACGAACAAAACGAGGTCCGTCGGGCGAATATCGAGCGTCACATTTTCCGCAACGACGTGCGGCCACTCGGTGTCATCGAGGCCAAACAAGTCCGCCACCTGCCCCGTAATCAGGCTCCGGCACACGGGACGAAACGGATAGCGAATCGTAATCGGCGATAACATGATGCTTCTCCAAGGTGAAGGTAAACAAAACATTTTAGACAGGATTAACACGATTTACAGGATTAATAGAAGCAGAGTACTTGTATCTTCAATTCTTCAATCTACAATCTCAAATCTTCAATGCTTAAATCCACACGCGCGGTTCGTGGTTGTTGGCCAGCATGTAGGCGGTGCCAGTGGCCACCGCGTCGAGCAGATCGTCGTGTTCGCCGAACGGGAAGGTCGTCATTTCGTCGAACAATTCGCGTTGCGTGCCGTCGCCTTTTAGCCGAAAGTTGCCGTTTTCAACGGCGACCGCGAAGACGTTCACCCGTGTCGCTTTCTCGCGGGTTTGCACGACGCCTTTGACCTTCGCGCCGAACGAGGCATGGCGAACGAGCAAGTCTTTCAGCGCGGCAAACGCGGCATTCGACTCGAACAGTATGACATCGGGTTGCCACTGCCGATCGAACTCCGCGATCATCGTCACCAACTCCGGTGCGGCCACCCGTCGCGCACTCGCCGCCAGGCAGTCGATCCGCGTGCCGCACTGCCCGAGGACCGCGAACGCGCTCGCGTCGGCTGTGGCTTTCGCCGTCACGGCCGGGTCGATCGACAGCACGATGCGATCGTATGTCACCGATATGTTGGTTGAGAACTTGACCCACTCGGGGCGGATCGCGACTTCGTCATCGGAGATCGGCGTGAGGCGATACCCGCGCGCGAACGACGCCGAGCCGATCTCGCGCTTCCGCATCGCCAGCGCCTCGCGCGGCCACTTCTCCGGCCAGACCGGTTCGAGGTCTGGCCCGACCGGGCGACGGAAGTGTGCGAATGCCGGATTCTGCTTCAAAACGTGGTTCAAATCGTTGCCGTGCCACGGCGTGAACAGGTTCCAGAACCGCCCGTCGGGTTCCAACAAGTTCAGTAAATTATCGTGAAAGTACGCCTTCACCCGTTCGCGTTCGGCGCGGCTATGGATCGCACGCACATCGACGATGTCATCGCAGACGAGCAAATCCGCGCGTGCGCCCGTCGACCCCGAACCGACGCCGAACGCGGCCACACTCGGGCCGATTGTCGACGCCGGCCGCACGACGGTGAACGCATCCGCCGACCACGGATCGGCTGGCAGAAGGTGCGGGAACACGCGGCGAACGCGCTCGTTCGACTCGATCGCCTCGCGCAGGAATCGCGTCCGTTCGATGGCCAGCGCATCGGTCGCGCAGACGAGTTTCACGCGCAGCCCCGGCTGCTTTCCCAGTTCCCACACAATCCGCCCGCACACCTGCGTACTCTTGCCGTGATCGCGCGGCAACTCGATCAGCGCCTTCGGATGTTGCGTTAAAAACTCTTGTAATTCCGCGTGAACCGGTGCTTGTTGCAGGACTTCACCCGTCGGCGTGCGGAAGCACAGCGCCAGGAATGCATTCGGATCCCGCCACGCGAGCGATGCGTGTCGCTCGATTTTGTTCAGCTTGTCTCGCTTCATCTTCCAACTCCTTCGCAAATTGCAGATCGCGTTCCTCGGCAGTGGGTCCATCGTTTGCCGTCGGTTTGGGCGTCGATTTTGCCCGTGAAATTCGATAGCGGATGAGCTTATCGGCGGCTTGAATGCTCACGGTGGCTTCGTCGGCACGCAGTTGCTTTCGCAACGCCAACACCGACTCGGCTGTCGCTTCGTCGAGCAACTGCTTTTCGTATTTCGCGAACAGTTCCTGCCACTCGTTCGCGTAAAGACGCGACCACTGCTTCACCGTTTGCAACTTGCGGTGCAGTGCGGTTGCAATCGCTTCCCACGACGACCCCGCCGCTTTCATTTCCGCCGCACGTTCGAGCGCGTGCAGGAACCGTACCGATGTCGCCATGATATTTGCCTCTCAACCGAGAAAACTGCTAGATACTCCCTCGCAAATGGAAGTTGTCAAATGTTCAGTAATAGAATCCCCAGGGGTACGACGAAACGTCTAACCCTGGGCTATGGGATAGAACCCCGTTGGGGTAAAGAGTCACCGCGTCAGAAGTCTCACGACTTCCGCTACGAAGACGTGCGGATCGCGGGTTTCGGGCCGAGTCGATCTTCCCCATTTTCCCCAGCTAGTTGCTCTGCCTGGCGCTTTCGACGACAATGCCTGGAACGATTGCGACGCTTGCGGCGTCTGTAGTGCTTCCCCTCCGCCCCTGGAGCCTGAATATGACGTTCTCCCGTGCGACGGTTGTCGCGTGTTTCATGCTGGGTTTGCTGAGTGTTTCCGTTGCGCAAATCCCGGCCGATCAGCAAGCCGAGATGGCGATTAATGCGGCGCGGAAGGCGTACAACGAGGGGAATCTGCCGGCGGCCCGCGAGCAATTCAAGCAGGTTTTGCTGAAGTTCGGCAATACACCGCATGCGACTTCGGCGCGGTACGGTCTCGCGCTCAGCTTCATGAATGCCCCCGAACAAGACTTCGCAGCCGCGCTCGAACCGCTCACTAAAGCCACCGGCGATGGCAACTTTGCGGATCGCGGCATGGTCTTCTATCACCTCGCGGTTTGCAATCGGGCGCTCGGCATCAAGGAGATCGAGAAGGGCGTGGCGACACCGGCGGAGATACCGCAACGCAAGCAGGCCGCCGACGGGAAGTTCAACGATGCGGCACGACGATTCACGGAGGCACGCGATTGGTTCGTCGGTAAAAAGAACGACGAGTGGGCGGGGCGCTGCCGTTGCGATCAAGCCGAGATGGAACTGCGTGCGAACCGCATTAAGGAAGCCAAGGCCACCTGCGAGCCGTTCACGAAAGACCCGGCGTACGCGAAGAATAAGTATCGTTCGCTCGGGCTGTACTATCACGGCGTCGCTTGTTTCGTCGATCGCGATTTCGCGATGGCGGGGCGGTCTTTGAACCAAATCGCGCCGTTCACCGACCCCGCATTCGGCAATCACGCACGTTACCTCGTTGGCCGCGTGTTGCACCTCAACGGCGAGAACGCGGAGGCGTCGGTTCACTACGATGCGGTGCTGGCGGACCACGACAAAGTCAAAAAAGCTGCGGTCGAGCAACTCAAGACGCCCGACAAGTTTAAGGGCAACCCCGCCGAGAAATCGCGGCTCGAAGTGCTGGCCACGGGGGCCGCACCGGAACACGTGACGGGTGCGATTTTTCACGGTGCAACACTGGCGTATGAGGCAGGAAAATTCGCCGATGCACTCGGTAAGTTCCAGGCATTCGCGAAAGAGTTTCCGGCCTCGGCACTGCTGCCCGATGCGGCCCTGCGGGTCGGCTTCTGCCTCGTGCAACTCAAGCAATTCGACGAAGCGGGCAAGGCACTCGCGCCGCTCGTCGACAAGTTTCCGAAGCTCGCGGATCAGTCGATGTATTGGCTGGCGAAGTCGCAAGTCGGCATCGCGAATGCCGCCGACCCTACCAAACCTGCCGACCGCGAGGCGAAGCTCAAAATCGCCCAGGATACCTTCCGCAAGGCTGCCGACAAAGCGAACCAACTCGCGCAACAAGGCGACCCCGATGCCCGTACGCGGCGCGGCGAGATGCTGCTCGAACTCGGCGACACGCTGCAACTCTCGAAGCAGTTTGCCCCTGCCGTGCAAGTGTTCGAGCAAGTCTGGAACGAACAACTGCTGCCCGAACGACGACGCGAGGAAGTGCTGCAACGGCTCGCGTGCGGGTTCGGTTTGGCGAACAATCTGGATCGTTCGGACCAACTTTGCAACGAGTTCAAGGTGAAGTATCCGCAGAGCACACTGTCGCCGGCGGTGATCTTCCGCATCGCCGAAAATAGCTATGCCCGTGCGCAAGAAGTGGCGAAATCGACCGACGTCAACCGCGCCCCCGAACGCAAACAGAAATTTGAAGAGACGGCGAAGAAGTTCCTCGAAGTCGTCGAGAAATACCCCGAGTTCGAGCGCGTGCAATACGCGCGCTACGGCATCGGCGTCTGCCTGTCGCAGAACGGCGACCTCGACGGCGCGGCGAAAATCCTCGACGCCATCCCCGCGCCGGATCGTAACGGCGAACTGTCGCAGGCGAACTATCTGCTCGCCGATTGCCTCATCCGTCTCGCGCCGACCAAGGCCGACGATGCGCTCGCCGAGAACATCATTCGCGAGAAGTTGACCAACGCTTCGGGGTTGCTCGAAAACTACGTGGCATCGAATCCGAAGTCGGTCGATGCCCCCGATGCGCTGATGAAACTCGGGTTGTGCCTGAAGCGCCTCGGTTCGACGCTTGCGGACCAGAACGAACGCAATCAGCTATTAAACAAGTCCCGCGAGTTCTACGAGAAGCTGGCGAAGGACTACCCGCAGGCCGCACAAGTCGGCCACGCGCGGATTGAGATTGCCAAAGTCCGCGCGCTGATGGGCGACCGCGGCGGCGCGATGAACGACCTGCGGCAGTTCGCGGGGGGAACGTTGCAACAGTCGCCGGTCGCGCCGCTCGCGCTCATTCAATTAGCCACTTTGCACCGCGAACAGAACCAGGCTGCTGAGGCCGCGAAGGTGATGGAAGAGGCCCGCAAAAAGTACGAAGCCCCGCTCGCACAAGATAAGGAACGCGCCGAGTGGGCGCATTTGCTGAAGTACCACCACGGCGTGGCGCTGTTCGAATCGGGGAAGATTCCCGAGTCCAAACAGCTATTCGAGGAAGTGACGAACGCGGCCAAAGGCAAGGCGATCGGTGCCGAGGCCGCGATGCGTGCGGGTCAGGCGTCGATCTTCGTCGGCAAGAAACTCATGGAAACCGGCCGCGCCGAGAAAGCGAAACCAAACCTAAAACCGGAGCAAATCGCGGCTGCGGATCGCACGGTTCAACAAGGTAAGGAAGCGATCATTCAAGCGGGCGAACTGCTCGAGCGCCGCTGTGTGGAGTTCGCGCAGGCGATGCCCGGCGGCGAACCGCGTGCCCGGATGTTGTACGAGGCGGCGTGGGCGTATCGCCCTTTGGCGGAAGAGGAATTGACTGCCGCACGCGAAGCCGCCCGGCTCGAACGGGTTCGCAAATGGACCGAAGCAACGACGAAGACACTGCCCCCCGGTGGCAAGCTACCGACCGCACCAACGTTCGATGCACCCGTCGGCAAACTGCCCGTGCAAGCCTGCGAAGAACGCACGTTCAACGCCTACAAAAAGCTCGTCGACGAGTTCGGCGACCTCGCGCTCGCCGTCGATGCCCGCTTCGAGTTAGCCGAACTCCGCGCCGATCGCGACGACCACGATACCGCAATCAAGTTGCTCAAAGAGGCGCTCGACAAAGAGCCATCGGACCGCGTGGTGTCGCCCGATTTGTTGGAGCGCGTACGACTGAAACTCGGTGCGAGTCTGTTCGCGAAAAAGGAATACAAGGCCGCGCAAACGCAGTTCGAAACCGTCGCCGGGAACGAAAAGTCGCCGCATCGCGGGCAAGCGATTTACCGCCAAGCCGAGGCGATGTACGCGCAAGGTGACTTCACCAAGACGGCGGAGAAACTGGCGATCTTCCGCGACAACGGCAACTTCCATAACATCGGCGGCGTCAGTGATCGGGCGATGTTGCGGCTGGGTCAGGCGTACGCGGCCGCCAAGAACTGGGAGGCCGCCCGCCAAACGTTCGACGCGATGCTGGCCCGCTACGGTAACAGCCCGTTCGCCATCGAAGGCCGTTACGGCAGCGGCTGGGTGCTGCAAAACCAGAGTAAATTCGATGAGGCCGTGGCCGCGTATCAACTCGTCGTGAATGCCACGACCTCGGAAATCGCGGCGAAAGCGCAATTGCAAATCGGCCTCTGCCGGTTGGCACAAAAGCGCTTCACGGACGCCTCGACGGCACTCCTGATGGTGCCCTACACGTACGATTACCCCGAGATTGGCTACGCCGCAATCCTCGAAGCCGCCCGCGCCTTCGAGGAGGACAAGAAGCCCGAGCCAGCCGCGAAGCTCCTCGTGAAATTGCTAAAAGACGCCCCCGCCGAAAGCGAGTGGGCCAAAGCCGCCAAGGAACGACTGGAGAAGGGGAAGAAGTAGCATCGCCGAAAGCCGATGGGATAGTACAACACGCGGATGGCCACATTCTTGTTTTGGAACATCAACCGTAAGCCGCTATCCGCACGCATCGCGCGGATAGCGGCCGGGAACGCGGTGGATGTTGTGATTCTGGCGGAGTGCGAACTGGAGCCATCCGAAGTGGTGGCTTCGCTGAACAGTCTCGGTTATGGCTGGGAATCGTTACCCTCGGTCGATAACGGAATTCGCGTATTCTCAAGACTCAATGAAGTAACCTGGCACTTGGCGCAAAACGATGCGCACTGGTCGATTTACCGGATCGAGTCGAGCCATTTTCCGGATTGCTTCATTGCCGCGGCGCACCTGCTCAGCAAACTACACAGTGATAAGCCAGATCAGGAATTGGGCGCGAGAAGCCTGATTGCGGACATCCGCACACTCGAACGCGAGATGGATCCCACCCGCACAATTCTCGTCGGCGATCTGAATATGAATCCCTTTGAAGACGGCATCACGGGTGTCGATGCCATTCACGGCGTGATGAGTCATTCGGTTGCGATTGCTGAAGAACGAACCGTGCAACGTCGGGAATACGAGTACTTTTACAATCCGATGTGGGGCCTGTTCGGAGATCGCACGCCTGGACCTCCCGGTACATACTTTGCGAATTCGACCGGCGCAATCAGCTACTTCTGGCATATGCTCGATCAGGTCTTGGTTCGCCCGTCACTGATGGGTAAACTGAAGGAAGTCCGGATTCTGGATTCGGATGGCTCCCAAAGTTTACTAACCAAAAGCGGTCGACCGGATCGCGAGAACGGTTCGGATCATTTACCCCTGCTATTTCGCATCGACTTGAAATAAAGGAAACAGCAATGGCTTCCACAGTAAAAAGTTTTTGGCCGAGTGACATCCAGCTGGATGCGAGAAGCCCACTATCCATTTTGGAGGAGCAAGCCGATCTTTTGGCGGTTCAAACGGGTGGAGCAATTATCGGCCGAGTAACGACCGTAAAGGGCAAAGAACTCACTATGTATCGATTGGACGTTTACGCGCCGGAAATCGATGAGTCTCGGCGGATTCTTACGGCTATCTACAAAAATGATCTTTACCCGCTTGTGATGGATTGGGATGGACAGAGATTCACAAAAGAGGTGATTACAAGAAAAGATCCGTACGCAGAGATGCTCGGAATGGGCAGGACGATTGAAACGGTTTCAGTAACTGAAGTCGGAGAGTATGGAACTTGGCCAAGGCCAAATGAGTCTCGACCAATCGCATCGAACCAAGAGGAATTTCTCGCCGAACTCAACAATAGAATGGGATCGCCAGCTGTGAAAGGGCTGTTCGATTCCTTATCGGTTGCGATTAACATGAAGCGGAAATCGGCGAATGCTTCCACGACATCAGATCTTGCAGTCGGTTCAGCATGAGACTGTTGGCCCAGGTTGGAATAGGGGGACACCTGTGATCGAGATTGGCGTCGTTGGTGTAGTCGAGAACGGTTGCCGCCCCGACATGCGCGTCCAGATTCTCGATGACACCGCAGACTCCGGCGGGTACTTCGTCCTCAAATGGTGGCCAGGTTCTGGCGGACTCGGCCCCGATGGCATGTTCGATGATTGGGTGGAATCGCGGGTCGCACTGGAAGAGTATTTTCAGGAGTTAGGTTGTCAGATCCGTTGGGACATCGACAAATAGAAACCTGCGAACGACGAGACTGCATTACCGCGAATGGACACACCGACTATGACACACGAACAATACACGCCGAATGCGATCTGCCAGTCCCTGGGAATGGGTGGATTCGACGAGCCAGGATTGTCGTTGCCGACGCTCCGCGTACTCCTCAAGCCCTCGTTCAGTCCTGAAGTCTGTATAACCCTCAGCGGGACGGATCCCATCTTGTCTGTCGTGGCCGCGACCGAAATGCTTTCGCATCAACTGTACCCGTGCGCCATGGGAACCTATCGCGAACGAGTATCGATCTCTGCTGAAATCGCAACCCAAATGATCGCGGATTTCGATGCGGTTTTAGCCGCCAATCGCGATGAAGTGGGGCGGATGGTGTGCATCGCTGACGGAATGCCATGCGTACTCATGCTCGCCACAGAAGCCGGAACCAATCGGATGGAATGTCACGCTTTCCTATCAGTAGAGGAAGCGTTCATTTCCTCTTTGATTCGTGTTGCGTGGGAATCGTGTCACAACGCCGGGGTGCGAAATACACTGGCCGACTGCGGTCGGTACGTGGGCCTGAAACTTCCACGCGAAACCGTCACTCCCTTGCCAAAGCTGTTCCGGATTGCCGTCGTTGGCACGCCGGATGCCAAAGCGGATCTGCTTCGGCAGTGCCAGTAAACAGCGAGCACAGGAATGGAAATCACCGCAGGGTCATTGGTCGCTCGACTATTGAACGATGCCAATTATACACCCGGTTCTGCTGACAATACACATGCATATTCGCGCGTGTACGATTTGACTAAATGGGCATACAGGCCGACTTCAAAACACGCTGTGATTTGCATCGAGCCGGATGAGCACGAACACTCTTGCATCTTGCTCGGCGAAGGCGGGGCAACGGGGATTCACGAACATTCTGTAGTGGTAGTTGGCCAACGTGGCTTCGTTGCGGTGGGCGACGCGATTTGTTCACTGTCTTTACCCAACCTCAATCTGGAATGGTCGACCAAAGTGGATGAATTTACCTGCTTTGGGGTTTACTACTCCCACGAACACGATTGCCTTTTGTCGCATGGCGAGTTGGAGATTGCGCGGGTCAGTCTTTCGGGTGAAATCGAATGGTCCAAAGGCGACAAAGACTTTTTTACTGGACGATTTCAGTTAGCCAAAGATCACGTGGAAGTCGTTGACTTCAACGGACATCTGCATCGATTTGACATCGTCCGTTGATCGCCCCAACGACGGTACTTCCCCGTTGCCTACAATACACGCACACTGCCTCCGTTACCTCACGGGCTGCGCTATCGTGCCTACTGTTTTGCCCGTTCCCCACGCACCGCACGAACCGACTTTAGCCGAACTCGCCACCGTTCAGGCGGGGGCGTATCAGCCGGTCGATCTGGCACGCATCCAGAATGCGGTGCGGGAAATTCTCATTGCGGTCGGCGAGAATCCCGACCGCGAAGGGTTGATCGAAACCCCCGCCCGCGTCGCCCGCATGTACGCCGAGATTTTTAGCGGACTGCACACGAACCCAGCGATCCACCTGCAAAAGTTGTTCACGCAAAAGCACGACGAAATGGTGCTGGTGAAGGACATCGAGTTCGCGTCGTGTTGCGAACACCACTTGCTGCCGTTCACCGGGAAGGCGCACATCGGCTACCTGCCCGATGGCCAAGTTGTTGGCCTCAGCAAGCTGGCGCGGGTGGTCGAAGTGATCGCGAAACGGCCGCAGGTTCAGGAACGCATGACCGAGGATATTGCCGACCTGATTATGAACGAAGTGCAGCCGCGCGGCGTCGGGGTGATTATCGAGGCGAGCCATTCGTGCATGACGATTCGCGGCGTGCGCAAACCCGAAGCGATGACGATTACGAGTGCCGTGCGCGGCCTCGTGAAAACCAACCCGATGACGCGCTCCGAACTGATGAGCCTGGTGTTCGGCCACCGCGGCTGATGACAGGCTCGAGTGCGAACCGCGAACCCATTACGGATGACCGATGAACGACGATGCTTATGCGGACCTGATGCAGCGCTCGAAAGACGTGGCGTTACTGAACTCGTGCGCGTCGGTGCTTCAGTGGGATCAGCAGACGTACATGCCGCGCGGCGGCGCGAGTTTTCGCGGCGATCAGATGGCGATTCTAGCGACGATGTCGCACCAAAAATCGACCGACCCACGAATCGGCGAACGGCTGGCGGAAGTGACCGCACCGCCCGATTCGCTCGAAGCCGCCAACGTGCGGGAATTGCGTCGCGGTTACGATCGCGCAACGAAAATCCCCGCACGGCTGATCGAGGAACTCGCCCGCATTACCACGCAGGCGCAGGAAGTCTGGACCGAAGCGCGGGCCAAGAACGAGTTCGCGCTGTTCCGCCCCTGGCTCGAGCAAATCTTGGCGCTGAAGCGCGAAGAAGCCCAGGCCGTCGGGTATGCCGACCACCCGTACGATGCGCTGCTCGACGAATACGAACCGGGTGCGCGATCGGCGGATTTGAAGGTGTTATTCGCCGATTTGTCCCGCGAACTGGTGCCGTTGTTGCGTGGAATTGCCTCTTCGGGTAAGCGACCGGATCGCACGATTCTCGAACGCGATTTCCCGATCGACCGTCAACGGATCTTCGCCGAAAGTGCCGCTTGCGCGATCGGTTTCGACTTCGCCGCCGGTCGACTGGATCAGACGACGCACCCGTTCTGTTCGGGCTTCGGCCCCGGCGATTGCCGCATCACCACGCGGTATAACCCGAGGTTTTTCAACGAGGCGTTCTTCGGCGTTATGCACGAAACGGGGCACGGGCTGTACGAACAAAACCTGCCCGCAACGCAGTTCGGCACCCCCGTCGGCGCGTACTGTTCGCTGGGCATACACGAGTCGCAATCGCGGCTCTGGGAGAACCAGGTCGGGCGCGGGCAACCGTTCTGGTCGCACTTCTTTCCGAGGCTGAAACAGACGTTCTCGAGCGTGGCGGACGTGACTGCGGAGGCGTTCCACTTCGCGATCAACGACGTGCGGCCATCGTTCATTCGCGTCGAAGCCGACGAAGCGACTTACAATTTGCACATCGCGCTGCGGTTCGAACTGGAGTGCGAAATGCTGGCCGGTAACCTGCCCGTCGCCGACCTGCCCGAGGCGTGGAATGCTCGTTTTCGTGCGTTATTCGACCTCACGCCACCATCGGACCGCGAAGGTTGCCTGCAAGACATTCACTGGAGTTTCGGCGGCCTCGGCTACTTCCCCACGTACACGCTCGGCAACCTGTTCGCAGCACAGTTCATGGAACGGGCACGCATCGACCTCGGCGGAAGCGACCTCGATGCCGCATTCCGCCGCGGCGAATTCACGTTGCTCAAAGACTGGCTCGTGAAAAACATCCACACGAACGGACGCCGTTACCTGTCGCAAGATCTGTGTCAGCGCATCACCGGCGACACGCTGCAAGTCGCCCCGCTCGTCCGCTATCTGAAAGCGAAATTCGAGCCACTGTACGAGTTGTGAGTCGATGTGGGTAACAATTCCAGTTATGATGAGGGTTCTGGATCTGATAAAACGAAGCTGTTTGGGGGTTACCGTTCAGGTGTCGAACGACTGGTTTTGTAGGTCGGGCCGGATGCTTTGGGAGGCCCGACAGTGCATTCACGCGACGATTCCAAACCTTCCGGGTTTTTGTCGCGGATACACTGTCGGGCCTCATCGCAAAGCCTCTTCGGCCACGACCTACGGGTTCTGAAACGTTGAAAATGCAATCTGCCCCGTGAACGGTTAGGTTCGAGGTCGCACGATCTCGCAGAAAGGAGGCGTGTAATGGCCACTCGCAAGGTTCGACTGACGAGTCAGCGACATTTTGGCAAGCGTCTCCCGCATCATACTGGTCGTATGATCGACGCGATTGTCGATCTCGCTCCCCGCATTGTGAATATGGCTTTTCGGGGCCGTAGCCACGGTAAGAAACCGACCTGGCTCGCGCCTGCACTCGATTTTCGTTTCGTCGGTCACGATGGCGAGGACGAGACGAATCTCTACTTTGAAGCTCCGGTTTTCGGCGACGCCATTCCGCAGCAATATGCCCAAGCGGAAATCTGGGCGAGCCGCCCCGATGCCAACGATACGGGCTTCGAGTTACTCGCCGATCTGTTGACGGATTTCGGGGCAAAAAATCGCGACAGCGATCGTTTCGATCGACCCCTACTGAAGAAGTTTCTCGAACTGAGTCCTCTGTTTAGCGAAACGCTTTTTGAAACAATGGAAGTCGAATCGCACCGAACTAAGGCGATCATCGATCCTTCGACAATCCGTACCGTGACGTCCTTTTACGAGACAACACCCGGCCCGAAACGCGTAAAAGTGTATGGTACGCTCGACATGATTCGAGCCAGTACGCAGCGTTTTGCGTTGCTGATGCCGAACGGCGACGAAGCGCAGGGTATCCTGATAGACGATGACATCTGCAACCTGCAAGGTTTGCTGAACAAGCCCGTTTCCGTGTTCGGCAAAGCCATTTACCGGCCGTCCGGCAAGCTGTTACGCATCGACGCCGACAAGGTGGAACCTGGAACGAAAGCCGATGAGTTCTTCGGTAAAATCCCCGAGGGTCGCACATCGCAACCCGTTGGCACGAATGTCCACCCCCGAAACGAGAAAGGTGGCGTCAACGCCATCTTCGGCAAATGGCCCGGAGACGAAACGGACGAGCAAATCGAAGAAGCCCTTGCGAGAATGAGCTGATCGATGTCGTCACGATTGCTACTCGATACGTGCATTCTCAATACCGAGAGCATCATCGCGAATTATGCCGAGATCGATCATTTCAGCGGTTTGCTCGGGCACAAGATGGGCAAGAACGATGTCTGGATTGCGGCCACTGCCAAATCCACAGGCTACCAACTCATGACGATGGATCGGGATTTCGATCACCTGGACAAAGTTCATCTTTCGCTGATTTTCATCGATCCCGAGAGCCACCGATTGCCATGACCAACGACCCGCAGTAGTGGCGTTACCGAATCGTATCACCTCAGCCCACGCAACAGCTTTGAGGCAGAACCATGCCCCACTCGCGAAATCTGTCGCGATCGTGCGGTTGGCCTACGCGGCACGGAAAATGCGGCCTATATTACCAGTAGTGACTTCGACGGATCGAAAAACCGCCGATACGATCTAACTGGCGGGCCGCGACGTAGTTAATTCTTTCGGTGCCTGCCCGACGATGTTTCCATCAGTTAACGCCCAATGCAAGCCGTTGCGTATTTGGAGCGAATCGCCCTGCGAATGAATGCCATGGAAGTCGCCCCCCAGACGAAATCGACCGCCGCAAACGCACCGCACGACGATGTGTTGGGGACGGTGTCCGCGCAGACCGAAGACACGCGAACGGTGATCAATCTGCCCCGCGACCCGCACGACCCCGGCCTCCCGCCGACCGGTCCACGGCCATCGATCGGTTCGCAAATGACGATCGTCAACCCGGAAACCGGCGACCGCATCGCAGACTACGTGCTGCAAGATCGCCTGGGCCAAGGCGTGTCGTGCCACGTGTTTCGCGCGTGGGACGAAACGAAACAGTGCCCCGTTGCGATGAAAATCATCAACTGGGCGAACGTCTACGATCGCAACGCCGCGATGAAACAGATGCGGACCGAAGCGACGGCGCTGGCCCGCGTGAAACACCCGCGAGTCGTACGGTTCATCGACTTCGGCTTCGACCCGCGCTGGCCGTACCTCGTGACCGAGTTCATCGAAGGCCGCCCGATGGGCGAACTCATCCGCTCCGGTGGGGCGCTTCCCCCCGATTGGGCGATGTACACGCTGTCGCAGATTCTCGATGGCCTCGGTGCCGTATGGCGTGCAGGGATCGTCCACCGCGATATTAAGCCGGATAACATTCTCATCGGTTCCAGTGGCATTGCGAAACTCATCGACTTCGGTTTGGCCAAATCCGATGTGCTCAAGTTGGCCGAAGGCAACAGCGGACCGGAACTCGCTGGAACTGCTGCGTACCTCGCGCCCGAACAAGCCCGCGATGCGAGTTGGGTCGACCTGCGTGCGGACATCTATTCGCTGGGTGTGACCTTGTACGAAGTGCTGACGGGCAAGCTGCCGTTCGAGGGCCGCAACCGAATGCAGATGATCTTCCAACACATGAACACCGCCGCCCCATCGGCGAGTGCCACCAACCCGGAAGTGCCGATGCTGGCGTCGGACCTCTGTCAGTGGATGCTCGCCAAGAACCCCGACGAACGCCCGCAAACTTTTGAAGACGTCCGCCAAGGTTTCGACACCGTAATGAGTTCGCTCGCCAAACGCTGAGCCACGAACGGTTTCAAAGACGTTCCCGCGCGCAAATGCGCTGCCGAAACTACCGATGCATACCATTTCGAGAAAGTAATTGCTTCCCACTCCGAACGGATAGCATCACGCTTCCGAACTGGTCGAATGGCAAATCCGCAAGTGGCAAGTTTTTTTGGGTCGTAATTCGTCCATGAATCGCCTAGGCCAATGGCATGAATTGTGATGATGGCGTTATTTGGCCCGAAAGCGGACGTAAGTCGTTGACGGATCAGATTGGTTTCAAAATTCGGGAATGAGTTCAGAGATGGGTGGGTGCCTGGACTCACTTGTATACTATTCAATTATTTGGACTTGATGGGATTTCTGGACACCAAGGAGTTAATGTTCGTCTATGATGACAGAGCAAAACTTAAATATTCTACTCGCTGAGGGAAAATTTGGTCAACTTGAAGACATACTTCCTGCAATCTTCCTCCAAGATAGCGTTGGCGACTGGGCGACAGTTGTTAGGACTACCATTGTAGAGTACAATACGAAATTCAATGCGGTCGTATTTGGCAGCCAAGCCAAAGTTAATTTGGACTTAAACGATTTCATGTGCCTGGGCCCACCTGGTTTGGGTTTGTTGTCGTATTCATCGTCATACCCTTACGTACCATTTTCTTATACATTTCTCCAAATTGTTGCAGAATATTATGAAGTCGCATTGAGCGGTAACTCCACACGAGAATTATCTGCGATGGCGAATGCGTCGTGCATTGCTGCTGCAATTGAAATGATGGCATACAGCGATTGTGAAGATGCTGATAGCAAGGCACTATTAGCTAAGTTAATCTGTGAGGACGGATATGACACGAGGCTGTGGCAGTCGCAAGATTTAGACCCTCACCAATACCTACTTAACTCTAAACACCCTGATTCCTATAAACCCGCACGTCAGAGTTTGACACTTGGTTACTGTTCACCGCCCGATGATGATCCTGGGGCGGCGTGCCTTTGTTCGAGCAATGCCGCAGCGACATCCCACAACTGCGTGTCGGACTCTTCTCGTGCAGGGAGACGCTCTTTTGCGGTCTGGAGGTCCAAATCGGTCTCTTTTGGGTCGGCTCCCGCGCTCAAGAGGAGTTGAATCATCGGAATATCTAACCCCCACGCCGCACGACCCAGCGCGCTCATTCCACTGCAACCGCCAGAATCGTGAATTGTCTTATCGGCCCCGCAGAGCAATAGTTGTGCTGCCATCGCGTGGTTTCTTTCCTCGACTGCCAGCCGAAGGGGTGAGTCTCCCGTATCGTCGCGTACGTTGGGATCTGCTCCCGCAGCCAACAGCAATCGAGCCGCTTCCACCAGACCGAAATTGGCCGCAACGACGAGAGGGGTAACACCGCTTGGATCTCGGCCACCATCGACTCGCGCACCATTCCGGAGGAGAAGAACCACAGCCTCGATCGGACCACCCTCAGTCAACTCACAGACCGCCAATTTTAGCGGAGCCCAGGAAGGTTGAGATGGTGGATCGACGTTCGGGTCCGCACCGGCCGCCAGCAGAGCGGCGAGTTGGGTGACGTCATGTCGTTCGATGGCTTCCAACAAGTCGGATGACACGGAATCTCCCTCATCCATCTGTGATCGAACGACTTTACTCAGGGTGATAGGGACCGTTGAGCTTGAAGTCGAATGTCAATTTCGAGGTGACAATCTCCATCCATATCCATTGCGCACGACACTGGCAGGATCAGTGGGCTGACGCCACCCCGCTCGCCAAGAATGGGAAAAACGGCCATCGCAACCGGTCACTGAGGGTTACCGCTCACCGCCGATGAAGCCGTCCCGCCACCCGACGGATGGCCACGCACAGTGCCGCCAGCCCTGCGATGCCGAGGTGGCACAGGTACAACCGGACCGACATCCGACCGTCGGATTGATCGGACAATACTTCCCAGTCGTCGGACGGTTGATACCCAGCCACCATTGCTCGCAGCAGCAGATACGGAACTGCCGCCAGCACAATCGCCACGGCCACCGGCCAGATCGAGTTGCGGTAGACGGCAAGCGCCCCCAGGAACACGACCAACGGCAGGAGTGGGAACACCCCGCAGCAGAAGATCGCGGAGTCAATGCCGGGTCCGGCACCACCCGCTATCGCAATGAGTTGCACCACTTGAAGCCTCTTTCCTTCCGTTTTACCCCAGCGCCGCCGACAGGCTCGCGCAGGTGGTGCGGAGTGCTTCGAGCGTGGCGAGGCGGCCGGCGGGGGTGTTGGCGGCTTCGAGCTTGCGGACGAGTGCGGTGCCGACGATCACGCCGTCGACGAGGTCGCGCAGGTCGCGCACGTGTTCGGGTTTGCTCACGCCGAAGCCGACGCACAACGGCAGGTCGGTCAGCGTCCGCAAGCGGGCCACCATGTCTTTCACAGCACTCGGTAACTGGGTCCGCTCGCCGGTGATTCCCACAATGCTGACGACGTAAACGAACCCGCGACAGGCTTTGACGATCGTTTCCATCCGCGTCGGCGTCGTCGTCGGCGTGACGAGCAAAATGAAGCCGAAGTTCGCGGCGGCGGCCAGCTTCGCGAGTTCCTCGGCTTCCTCCACGGGCATGTCGGGCACCACCGCACCACTGATGCCCGACGCTTGGGCCGTCGCGATGAATTTCGCCGCGCCGAGCTTGTAAATCAGCGTAAACGACACCATCGCCACGATCGGCGTGTTCCAGCCGGGTTGCGAAGTCGTGGCTTTCAGCATCGCGAAGATGTCCGCGAGTTTGATCTTGGCGTTCAGCGCGCGCGTGTACGACGCTTGAATGACGGGGCCATCGGCGATCGGGTCCGAGAACGGGAAGCCGATCTCGATGAGCGACGCGCCGCTGGCGGCCATCGCCGTCAGTGCCTCTTGCGTGAACGCGAGGTCGGGGTCGCCCGCCGTCAGGAACGGCATGAACGCCTTCCGGTTCGCGGTTCGCAACGTCTGGAACAGAGTATCGATCGGGTTCATAACGCTACCTGAATGCGGGAACGGCGCACACTCACAGATACTTGATGCAGACCACACC
The DNA here is from genome assembly GCA_043785305.1 of Limnoglobus sp. GTDB lineage: Bacteria > Planctomycetota > Planctomycetia > Gemmatales > Gemmataceae > Limnoglobus. Next base: position 45,797 of record JAYVXI010000088.1, read on the forward strand.
GGCTACCACCAGGACCGCGCCGACGATGCGGCCCGGCGTGATCGGCTGTTCTTTTAAGCCTAATAGCGAGAAGTGATCGAGGATCATTGCGCAGACGAGTTGCCCGCCGACGACGAGTGCGATGAACGCGGCCGCGCCGAGTTCGCGCGTCAGCGTCGCACCCGCCAGCACGATCAGCGTGCCGAGCGGCCCGCCGATCCAGTTCCACCATTCGGTCTGGCGGATCGCCGCACCGCTCGGCGCGGGGGGCCGAATCGCGAGCATCAGCAAGCTGGCGGTGATAATCGTCCCGCAGATTGAAAAGAACGCAGCATAGGCGGGGCTGTTGAGGTTCTGGCGGAACCGCGCGTTCGCAGTCGCCTGAATCGCAATGCAAGCCCCGGCAAGTGCCGCCAGCGAAGCGTAAACGGATGGCATCATGAGGATTGTTGTACGCGATACACCGCTATCGGCAGTCTATTTTCAGGTGCAACGATTCGATTTGCCGCAACGACACGATCACTTTGGATCGGCATCGAAGTTCCAAGAACGCACCTCGCCATCGTGCGATGCACAGATAATCTTTTTCCCATCATTGGCGAATTCCACCCAACCCGGATAGAATTCGGCGAACTGTTGCGTGAGTACCAACTTCAACGATGCCAAATCGTATATTCGCAATTCACCGACACATGCTCCAGGCGGAAATTCCTTTCCGAGGTTTTGCACCGGACGACTGCACCCGACAATTGCAATCCATCGATCTGTCGGGTGAATTGCCATACGATTGCTCTCGACAGTGTGGCCCATTTTCAACGTCACTGCGGTCGATTTTTCGAGATCGACACTCGAAATCGAACATTCTTCGGGAACCGCTTTTTCAGTTGGATAGTGACAAACGAAAAGTCGATTCGTTTGATTGGCGAACTGCAAATCGGAAATTCTCCAGCTATTGTAGTCCACTGCTTCCGGTTTGATCCGAATGCTCGGCAACGATTTCTTCGTCTTTAAGTCCCAAACCAGCAGATTCCCGCGAAATGTTGTACAAACGAGATGTTTTTCGTCGACGTCGACGACGGGATTCGATATGGCCGTTTCGTGAAAGTCCGGATGGGTCATATCGAAGCATTTGACACCCGATTTGTCGAACAATCCCACACTCTTGTCGAGTACGACCGCCAACTGGCCTTTCGACCGCAGGTAGGTCATTTCTGGAGCGAGGTTGTCCGGCGCATTCGCGGTCAAGTCGGCAAACACAGTCGTTTTTGCCGTAGCCAGCTCGAACTGACGAATGATCGCATCGGGACCACGACCGACGGAAAAGAGTCGTTTGCTGTCCGCCGACCGCGCAATTCCCGCCACGGCACTATCGAGACCGTTGGTGAACGGGGTCACCTTTTTGGTCGCAAGATCGATCCACGCGCCTTTCGGTTTTGTCGCATTTATCGCCTCGATCTCATCCACCGCTTCGACGCCCAAGAGAAAGACAGTTTTACCGTCGGGCATCGCTGTAAATTGTTTCACCATCACGGTCGTTCGAACGATGACCTCGTCGCGAATCGCGACTCCTTTGACTACAGGCACAGGCGCAGCGAGAGTGAAACCCGCAATGGCCAGCAAATACGCGACCGCTGCCATGCCAAAGACGCGGTGAAATGAATTGGATCGCATGATTCCCCTTTCCGAAAGAACGGCGAGCGATCGACCTCGCCAGAAGGATCGATTACGGTTGGTCGACCAGCTTCGTTGTCTTCAAACCTTCCGATTCGCCCCCCCAGGAACTTCTCCCAGCGGCGAGCAATAACCCGCCGCAGTAAATGGTGCTGTTCGTTGCCTTCAGCGCGCACCGGTTGCGCGGGCCGTCCTCGAATTTTGCAAAGCGGCATCGCGTTCTGAATTGTCAATTCCGTCTCATCACTCATCACTCGTCACTCAGGCCATCGCTGGTATCGGCTCGTCGTTTGCCGGTGGGCGACGGACCTCGTAGCCCAACTCTTTTGCCCTGCGGTGGAAGCTCTTTTCTTGCCGCGCGCGCTCTTGCTCGGCGTACTCGGCTTCGGTTTTCTTCATGTACTCGACGCCGTATCGCATCAGGTTGTACAGAATGCGTGCCAGCTTGTGCGCCGTCGCGGTGATCGCCTTCGGCGCGCCGAGACGCGAGCGCTGCCGACGCAAATAGGCCCCGAGATAACTCTTGCTGCGCATCAACGACCACGCCGCCAATCGCAACGCCGTTGCGGCACGATTCTTGCCCTTGCGAGTCGCACTCGACTTCACCTTCCCGCCCGTTTTCTTCCAGTTTGGGCACAACCCCAACCACGATGCAAAATGTTTGACCGTCGGCCACTTCGTGAAGTCCGTGCCCAATTCACTGATGAGGGTCAATGCATGAATTTCATCAATGCCTTCAATCGTCGTCAAGTCGATGCCGACGAGATAATACAGACCCGTACGAACGTCGAACTGGGGATCGTGCGGTTTGCGACCGCGCACGCGCGTCTTCTTCGACAGCGGTGCAAGT
>JAYVXI010000089.1:0-20000 GCA_043785305.1 Limnoglobus sp.
AAAGCGCGACGTCCTCGACTTCCTGAGAAAAGCCCTCGCCGCAAGCAACGACCCCACTCAAAAACCGTCGCTAATCCCAAGCGGGGCGTGAACGGTTACCTGCTATTACACCCTTAGTTCAAGCGAAACTTGCAGCCCATCAAGTACATTTCAAGGATAAAGAGAATGCGGATCTCAGCATGTTAAAAATCGTATGCATTTCGTGTATGGAATGCGAGTATAGCGACGTGGTGCCACTCGGCTACTTTTACCTGCTCGCAGAGTTGGTGATCGCGGGCCGGTTTCCGTGCGGCTACAACGGCGAGTATCCACACGGTCAACTTATAGTGTACTAATAGCTGCACACGTCAAGTTGCTTCGCTGTAGCAACAACGCCGCTGCGACGCAAACGACCGCGACCAGCGAGTTCGTTTCCGATGTCAACCCGGCCTATCAAGTTTACTTGGGCGATGCCGATCCGAACGATACTGTATCGCTCGCTGCCGCCGTTTCTATTTGGAATGGCGACCGCCGATGGCTCCGCTGTTCCTTGACCAGAACCGACGCTCTCGCTATACATTCAGTGTTGAATTGCGTGGCCTCGACAGTTGTCGGGGCTTCTTTCGGCGTAGGCTTGTGAACTTTTTCACAAAGTCCGTTGGCTGAGGGCCACCATGTCGATTCCCTCTCCGGTCGTCACACCTGCTGGCATCGAACCTGCGTTCGATATCGTGGCGTATTACCCGCTGCTGCTTTACGTTGCGGCGATTGCGGGCCTCGCCATGACGATGCTCGCGGCGACGCACATCGGCTACCTGTTGCCGTTCATTAAGCCGCAAAAGCCGACCAAAGTGAAGCAGATGCCGTACGAATCCGGGATGGACCCGATCGGCTCCGCACGGATGCAGTTCGACGTGAAATTTTACCTAATCGCGATTCTGTTCCTCGTATTCGACGTGGAATTGCTGTTCCTGTACCCATGGGCGGTGATCGCGTATTCGGGTGGCGGCGACCCGCACTGGCAACAAGTGTTTGGTGGGATCGTGTTCATCGAAATCCTCGTTTTCCTGGCGACACTCGTCATCGCGTATGCGTATGCGTGGCGGAAAGGGGTCTTCGAATGGCGATGAAGATCGACGAAAATGTCTTCGTAAGCAACCTCGATGCACTCGCGAGTTGGGTGCGTAAACATAGCCTGTGGCCGATGCCATTCGCGACGGCGTGTTGCGGCATCGAACTGATGGCCACGGCGAGCAGCCGTTACGATATTTCGCGGTTCGGCAGCGAAGCGATGCGGTTCAGCCCGCGGCAGTGCGACGTGATGATCGTGGCAGGCCGCGTGGTCATGAAGATGGTGCCCGTGATGCAGCGGATTTGGCTGCAAATGCCCGAGCCGAAGTGGTGCATCAGCATGGGGGCGTGTGCGAGTAGCGGCGGGGTGTTCGACACGTATGCGGTGGTGCAAGGCATCGACCGGTTCATCCCCGTCGACGTCTACGTGCCCGGCTGCCCGCCCCGCCCCGAACAACTGATTCGCGCCGTGCTGGACCTTCAAGAAAAAATCCAGGCGACCGGCACGCTGAACGCCCGCGAGTTCGACAAACGCACCGCCTACGAAGGCCCCGGCGACCTCGTGAAACAACTCCCGCGCGGCAGCGTCGTCGTCGCCCCCGGCGACTACCGCACTGGTACGAAAGTCCACCACTAAGGGCATATATGGCAGCCAATTACCTCGTGCCGCTTCAGCAGAAGTTCGGTGATACGCTGCGTAGCGAAGAGTTTCGCGACAATCAGCGCGTCATCGTGCCTGCGGAAAAAATCATCGATGTGCTGAAGGTGCTCAAGGAGCAATTCGGCTTCAATATGCTGTGCGATCTCGCGGGGATCGACTACCTCGGCTACCCCGACGCGACCGACCGCTACAGCATCGTGTACTCGCTGACGAACACGAACACCGGTGAGCGATTGTTCGTCAAAACCTACGTAAACGACCCCGAACCCGAACTGCCGACAGCGACCAACTTGTGGATCGGTGCCGACTGGATGGAACGCGAAATCTACGACATGTTCGGCGTCACATTCAGCGGCCACCCGGACCTGCGAAGGATCTTGTTACCGAGCGAATTCACGAGCTACCCGCTACGAAAAGACTACCCACTACGCGGCTTCGGCGAACGCCACAACTTCGAGAAACTGATCCGCTCGGAGGGGTGATGAAATACATCCCGATGGTGCCAATTTGAGGTTTTGTTTATGCCGCTGGAAGCACTGGATCCGATGACTGAGGCGGGTGCCGACCGCGAGTTCCTGTTCACGCTGAACTTCGGGCCGCAACACCCTGCGACGCATACGACCTTGCGCCTCATCCTCACGTTGGATGGCGAGACGATCGTGAAGGCAGTGCCAGATATTGGCTTCTTGCATTCGGGGTTCGAGAAGCTCGGTGAAGATCTCGACTTCAATCAGTATGTGACCATCGTCGACCGGATGAACTACATCTCGCCGGTCGCGAACGAGATCGCGTGGCACCATACGGTCGAGAAACTCATCGGCATTGAGATTACACCGCGTTGCAAATATATACGCACCATACTCGCGGAACTTGCCCGCATTAGCGATCACCTGTTGTGCGTGGGTGCGACGGCACTCGACCTCGGGGGCCTGACGGCGTTTCTGTATGCGTTCAACGAACGCGAAAAAATCTATAACATCATCGAACAAGCAAGCGGGCAGCGGTTCCACCCGAGTTATACGCGCGTCGGCGGCTTGATGGCCGACGTGACGGATGAATGGATTCAACTCATCCGCATCTTCGTGGCGAGCTTTCCGAAAGTCCATGCGGATGTGTGTCGGTTGTTGAATCGCAACAAGATCTTCGTGGATCGCACCAAGGGTATTGGCGTTCTCACAAAAGAAGAAGCGATCAACATGAGTTGCACCGGCCCCGTGGCACGGGCTTCGGGTGTCGTGCGGGATTTACGCAAAGACGAGCCATATTTGGCGTATGGAGAACTTCAAGATACCTTCAAGGTGGCCTGTGCGAAGGCGGGCGACTGCCAGAGCCGATACTTGGTGCGGATGGAAGAGATGGTGCAGTCGATCCAGATCATCAAAGCCGCCGTGGAAAACCTGCCGAGCGGCCCGGTGAATGTGTCGGTCGGCGACAAACTCGGCATCCCGGACAAAGCTTCGACGTACCGCAGTATCGAAGGATTAATCCAGCATTTCGAGCTGTTTATGTGGAATCGGCAGTTTGAAACGCCGGTGAACGAAGTCTACGGCGCGAACGAAACCGCGAACGGCGAACTCGGCTTTTACATCGTCGCCGATGGTGGCGGCAAAGCCTGGCGCGCCCGCACGCGGCCACCGTCGTTCCTCCACTTTTCGATCTTCCCGCACCTCATCGAAGGCCATCAAATTTCCGATGTGCCAGCCGTGTTGGGGAGCTTGAATATCATCGCGGCGGAGTTGGATAGGTAAATAGCTTACAGCGGTCAGCTATCAGCGGTCAGCAAGAGAAGCTCAATGGCAACGAACGTTCTCGACATGATGCAAAGGGAGAGTATTGAACAGCGGCTACCAAGCATTGAAGGCCGTATGTATGCGATTTCCTTCGACATGGATATCGAATCGCTCCGTCAACATTATGGCGACCCGTACAACAACGCCTACATGGAAATCCGGCGAATACTCGAACGCTTCGGCTTTCGCTGGCAACAAGGTAGCACGTACTTCGGCGGCGAGAGTGTGAATGCTGTAACATGTGTGATGGCCGCTATGGATTTATCGCGCAACCTACCGTGGTTTGCACCATCGGTGCGCGACATTCGCATGTTGCGGATTGAAGAAAACAACGACTTGATGCCCGCAGTTCAACAAGCTGCTGAGAGCGAGTGAATCATGACTGTATTGAGTGAACCGATTCGACAAGAAATTCAAAGGCTCATCCCGCGTTACCCGCAGAAACAAGCGGTGACGTTGCCGGCGCTGCACCTCGTCCACGACGAGTATCGCACGGTGTCGAGCGAGGCGATCGTTGAGATTGCGGAGTTGCTGGATTTGCATCCGTCGGAAGTCCACGATACGATGACCTTCTACGAGTTCTTCAAGGGCGATGGCCAGAAGCTCGGCGAAACGCGATTGTGGGTCTGTCGTGGTCTGGCATGTATGTTGCGCGGCGCGTATGAGTTGATCGATCATTGCGAGAAAAAGCTCGATGTGCGTTGCGGCCAAACGACCGCCGACGGTAAGATCACGCTCGAATTCGCCGAGTGCATCGGAGCCTGCGACGGCGCACCCGCGTGCTTAAAAGATGATATCCACGTGATGAATGTGGATACCGACAAGGCAAATACTCTGATAGCAGACCTCCGGAGGTAGTGATGACCAATCTCCTCGACTGTTTCGACATACTTCCCGATCGCCGTTCTATGCGAATCAAAGGAACGCGAATTGATTGGGAACATGTGGTTCAGCATTATCAGAATGGGATGTCCGTCGATGCGATCGCGGAGTCTTTTGCGTATCCGCTGCCCGTTGAACTCGTGTATGCGGCCGTGACGTATTACCTTCTCAACAAGGAAGATTACGACGAATACGTCCGCCAGGGCGACGAAATCGTCAAACGAGAATCTGCGGCGTATTGGGCGAAACTCACTCCCGAACAACAAGAACGTCAATTGGAGTTAAAAAATCGTTTGCGGGAGATGAAAGAGAAATTCGTCGACTCGCATGGGCGGCTCGATACTGAATCGTTGAAGGCTTTCGTGGCTCAGAAGCGAGAACCCGTTGGAGCAGGCGTCTGACACCAATCGGCTACCTTTTGGACGAACACACTCCTACGTATTGGGTGAAAGCCGTCCAACGCGCGAATCCGAAAATCCGAATTCAGCGTGTCGGAAGTACAGGTACTCCGCCTTTCAGTACTCGCGATCCGGGTCTATTGCGGTTTTGTGAGTTGAATGAACTTGTGCTAGTGACATGCGACCGGCGTACGATGTATGACCACATCGCCGATCACATTGCTGCGGGATATGTATTTTATGGTATGTTGCTGATCGATGGTCCGATCACCACTGAGGAAATCGTAACCGACTTAGTGTTATTTCAAGCCACATATTCTGTGGATGATTTCATTGACACGATAATGACGATCCCGATTTAATATGAAGAGCTAAAAGCCCACGGACGATCGTCCGTGGGCTTTTAATACAAGAGATGCACATGACATTTGAACCGGTACTACTTGCACGGATTGCGAAGCCCAACAGCGGGAAGCTCGAAGGCTATCGTGCGGATGGTGGCTATGCCACTTTCGAGCGGGTTTTGAAGGAGAAACAGCCAGTCGAAGTCGTCGCGCAAGTGAAAGACTCGGGGCTGCGTGGGCGTGGCGGTGCGGGGTTTCCTACGGGGTTAAAGTGGACGTTTTTGCCGAAGGATCACCCGGGCCCAATCTATATGTGCATCAATGCCGACGAGTCGGAACCGTGTACGTATAACAATCGTATCTTGATGGAGAAAGATCCGCATCAGGTGCTCGAAGGCATCATGCTTTCCTGCTATGCGATTAAAAGCCCGTGTGCGTACTTCTACATTCGCTACGAGTATGGCGACGCCTACCGGAACTTGCAGTCGGCGATCGACGAATGCTACGCGGCGGGGATTCTCGGGAAGAACGTCCTTGGCTCGAACTTCAGCCTCGACATCTACATGCACCGTGGGGCGGGCGCGTATATTTGCGGCGAGGAAACGGGCCTCATCGAGTCACTCGAAGGCAAGCGGGCGTGGCCGCGAATCAAGCCGCCGTTCCCGGCCATCGAAGGTGCGTTCCGCAAGCCGACGATCGTGAATAACGTCGAAACGATGGCCTGCGTCACGCAGATCATGAAGCACGGCAACGACTGGTTCAAGTCGCTCGGCGTGCCGCCCGACCCGAAGAACCCGCGAGATGCGGGCAGTTACGGGCCGAAATTGTACACCATCGCCGGGCACGTCAACGAGCCGAAATGCGTCGAGTTGCCGATGGGCGTGACGTGTCGCGACCTCGTCGAAAAGCACGGCGGCGGCGTCTGGAAGGGCCGTAAGGCGAAGAGCGTGAACCCTGGCGGCCTCAGTATGGGCTTCATCGATTGCAACTTGAAACTCAAAGACTCGGACCTCACGGAATACGATATCCCCTTGGATTTCAACGGTCCCGGCCGCGTTGGCTGTCTCGGCCTCGGCACGGCGGCGATCACCGTCGTCGACGATCAAACGAGCATGGTGGACGTCTTGCACAACGTCTGCCAGTTCTTCAGCCACGAAAGTTGCGGGCAGTGTACGCCGTGCCGCGAAGGGACCGGCTGGATGCTAAAGATCACCGAACGGTTGCGTCGCGGCCTCGGTCGCCGCGAAGATCTCGACGTGCTGGTCGATGTCGCGGACCGGATCGGTATCATGCCAGGAACGACGATCTGCGGTTTGGCGGACGGAGCGGGTTGGCCGGTGAAGACGGCAATCCGCAAGTTCCGTTCGGAGTTTGAAGCCGCGATCAAGTCGGGGTCGAAGAGCCAATACGCGAAGCCATTACAAATGGCGATGGCGCATTAGTTGACGTTCTAGAAGTTAAGAATTTTAACCGCCGAGAGCGCAAAGTTCGCAGAGTAAGATTATTATTTGCGATCTCCGTCGTGAATAAACATCAATACTGTGGTAATAGAATTTTAACTATTAGAGGGCGAAAAGAACGCGGAGTAAAGATTATGTTTTGTGTTCTCCGCGTACTCTGCGCTCTCTGCGGTTAATGTTTTTCTGCTTAATTCTTACGAAGGGCAGCCATGCGAATCTTTGCGATTGCGATCTGCGTGGCCGTTTCACTCGCAGGCTGCAAGAAGAAAGTCACACCGGTATCGTCCGCGCCCTCGAGCAGTGCCCCGGCTACCGTAGTTGCCCCTGGGCCGGGTGGAGGTGTCGTGGTGAATGCGGGTGGCGGAGGTGGCAGCGGTGGTGCCGTGCAAGCGGTTCGTGGGCGGTGCAATCTAAAGCGGTCGATGCGAACATGATGAAGCAGATTCACACTTACATCGAGTATGCTTCTGGTGCGTCCGGCAAAATGCCGAGTACGCAGGAAACCGTGGCCGCATTACAGTTAGAAGCTCCTGCTATTGCGGCACTCGTAAACGATGGAACGATTGTCCTCAATCCGGTTCGCTCCCGTGAAGAAGTATGGGCCTATGAGAAGAAAGCATACGAATCGCGAGGGTGGGTCGCGACGAGCCAGGGTGTCGAGACGATGGACGCAGCCACACTCAAGAGTCGTTTAGGCCAATAACGATCGATTACTGAAGGAGTGACCATGCGAATCGTTGCGATAATTGCGATCTGTGTGGCCACCGCGCTGATAAGCGGGTGCAAGCAGAAGAACTCGGTGCCGATTGCGACGAAGGAAACGGTCGATAGCCGCAACACGAACTATCGGCCCGGCGATGGCGTGATTGTCAACACGGTCCGCGCCGGGAAACGTGGCGCGGTGATGCACGATTTCGACCAACTGAAGATCTTCATCTTCGCGTTCGAACTCGAGAACAACCGGATGCCCACCAAGGAAGAAATTCGCACCGATTTGGCGGGTGCCCAGAACCTGTTGACGCTGATCGACGAAGGGGCGATCTTGTTGCCTGCGAAGCTGACGAAACAGGGTTTGTGGGCGTACGAGGTCGATTCGGACAAAGCGGGCGGCATCGTGATTACGGCGGGGAATGTGAGCCGGGCGACGAAGGACGAAGTGAAGGCTCTGCTCGCTCAAAACTGACCACAACGGAATTTTCCAGATATGCCAACGGTTTATGTGAACGACGTGCCGGTCGAGATCGGCAACCAGAAATTAAACTGCGTGCAGGTCGCCGAACTCGCGGGCGTGCTGGTGCCGCACTATTGCTACCACCCGGCGCTGACCGTGGTGGCGTCATGCCGTATGTGCCTCGTCGAAATGGGCGACCTGAAAGACGGTAAGGTGACGATGGTGCCGAAGGTGTTCCCCGGTTGCCAAACGCCGGTGAAAGACGGCACGGTGATCGTCTCGGGGGACTACGAGAAGCGCGACCCGAAGCTGGCGAAGTTGCCGTACGATGCGGCTTACAAGCCGGGCGACCGCGCGAAGAAATCGCAGGCCGATACGCTCGAAGGATTGCTGCTCAACCACCCGCTCGATTGTCCCGTGTGCGACAAAGCGGGCGAGTGCAAACTGCAAGATTATAGCTTCCAGTTCGGTCGCTCTGAAAGCCGGATGATCGACGTCAAGAATCAGCCCGCGAACAAGCCGGAGATTTCGAGCAAGATCACGCTGTTCACGGATCGCTGCATTATGTGTACGCGGTGCGTGCGGTTCACCCGCGAGATTTCCGGCACGGCGGAACTCTACGTTGCGGGCCGCGGGCATCACGAAGAAATCGACGTCTTCCCCGGTCGCCCGCTGGAAAACAAGCTCTCCGGCAACGTCGTCGATCTCTGTCCCGTCGGGGCGCTCGGCTCGAAGGACTTCCTGTATACGCAGCGGGTCTGGTACCTCAAAGACACCGATAGCGTCTGCCCCGGTTGCAGCACCGGGTGCAGCATCCACGTCGATACGAACAAGGACATCGTCTACCGTCTGCGTGCCCGCTCGAACCCGGCGGCACAGGGCGACTTCATGTGCGATGAAGGCCGTTGGGGGTATCACTATGTGAATGCCCCGGAGCGGATCGAACGGCCGTTGGTCAAGGTCGGCGACGCATTCAAGGCGCAACCGTGGTCGACGGTGTTACCGAAACTCAAGCACGCGATCGACGAGGCGGTGCTGATTAGCCCGAAGCGCGTCGTGGCGGTGTTGTCGCCATTTTTAACCGTCGAAGAAGCGTTCGCGCTCGGCTCGGCGTTCAAGAAAATGTCCGACCTCGTTCGCCTCGTACTCGGGCCGGTGCCCGTCGTCGGCGAAGACGATCGCTACCCGAAAGACGTCAAGGGCAACGCGACGACGCCGACGAAGTTCACGATTCACGCGGAGAAGTGCCCGAATCGCAAGGGCGTCGAAGCGGTGCTGGTGAAACTGCAAGGCGAAGTGATCCCGTTCGCGTCGGTCCGCAACGAGTTCGGCAGCCTCGCGGCGGTCTGGTTTGCGGGCGGTTACCCGAACCCCGACTGGGTGAACGAAGCGGTCGTTGGCATCCAAACGCCACAGTTACTGGTCGTGCAAGATTTCTTCCCGACGACGCTCTCTGCAGCGGCGACGTACGTACTCCCAGCCACGGCCGGCTTCGAGAAAGACGGCACGTTCGTCAATCAGGCGGGCCTCGCGCAGCCGTTCCATCGCGCTGCCAAGCCGTCGCCGGAAACGCGCACCGAGCTACAACTTGCGTTCGATTTGTGGAATCGGAAGGGCTTAGCCAATATCTCAGCGGTGCGGAAGGACGTGGCGAAAGCGCTCCCCGCATTCGCAATGCTCGCCGATGTGAAACCACAGGCGGCGGGGAAACGACTGGAACTGCAAACGGTTTAGTAGTGGCGAGTAGGAATTGGTGAATGTGCCCTGCTGTTTACGGAAGCGATAATGCCCGAGTTTAACCTACTTACCACGGCTCTTTTGATCGGCGGCGTGGTGCTCGTCGTCTTGAATACCGTTGCGTATCTGATCCTCGCCGAGCGCAAGGTGGCGGCGTGGATGCAAGACCGCATCGGGCCGAACCGCGTGGGGCCGTGGGGCTTGCTTCAGCCGATCGTCGACGGCGGCAAGATGTTCCTGAAGGAAGATGTGATCCCCGCACACGTCGACAAGATCTTCTTTTTGCTCGCGCCGATGGTGGCGTTCGGCACGGCGATGCTGGCGATTGCGGTCGTTCCCGTTGGCAGTACGGTTGCACCGCCACTGCCCGTTATGAGCGTTAAAGCGACAGGAATCACCTCGCCCGATACGCCACTCGATCTGTACGATGCGGGCCAGAAGACGTATCGCGACGGCCTGACGTTCGCGATTGCGCCGGGGTTGGACATCGGCATTCTGTACGTGTTTGCGATCGGTTCGCTGGCGGTTTACGGCGTCATCCTTGCCGGGTGGAGTGCGAACAACAAGTACGCCCTCCTCGGTTCGTTGCGGTCGTCGGCACAAATTATCAGCTACGAAATCCCGCTCGGTATGAGCATCCTCGGCGTCGTGCTGCTAGCGGGATCGTTGAACCCGGAACAGATCGTTGCGCAACAACTTAGTGGCGATTCGTGGAATGTCGGTTACATGCCGCTCGCGTTCTTGCTGTTCCTGACGAGCGTGTTTGCCGAGTGTAATCGCTTGCCGTTCGACTTGCCCGAATCCGAACAGGAACTCGTCGGCGGGTACCACACCGAATATTCGTCGTTGAAGCTCGGGATGCTGTTGCTTGCCGAATATGCCCACATGATTACGACGAGCCTGTTAATGGCGGTGCTGTTCTTCGGCGGCTGGCACTTCCCTGGCATCACGTCGGCGAACGACGCGAGCCTCTACGGCACCACCGGCGAGGCTCTGATTCGCGCGGGGGTATTGGCGGCGAAGATGTTCTGCTTCATCGCGCTGTTCCTACTCGTACGTTGGACGATCCCCCGCTTCCGCTTCGATCAACTCATGAGCCTCGCCTGGAAGGTCATGATCCCGCTTTCGTTGATGAACCTGATCTGCGTGCTGATCGTGTTGCAGTTCGGTTTGCCGAAATGGACGATGACGATCGCGTCGATAATCTTGTTCTTCGCCGCCGGGTTGTGGGGCGCAATTGGCGGCGGCAATGTTTCCGCACCGAAACGAGCCGTGGTGAAACTGCCACGCGGCTTACCAGCGGGCGCGGTGTAAGCATTGTCGGCATGGTTCATAGCCAGGTCGCAGTTTTGCCGAAAAGGACCACTGAAAAAGTGGTTCCGGCGTGATTGCATTCGGTCAAAATCGGACGTAAGTCGTTGGTGTGCTAGGTTGATTCTGGAATTCGGGAGTGAGTTCGCGGAGGGGTGGGTGGAAAGTGCCGAAACCACTTTCTTGCTACCCAAACTCGCCGCGATTGGAACCGTGCCGAATTGTCTCGCGATTTTGGAAAGGATCGAGGCGTATGCCGATTTCTGAAAAAGACGTGACTTGGGTACAGCCTGCGAAACTCGGGCTGTTCGGGCAGTTGTACCTACCGGCGATTGTCGACGGGTTGGCGACGACCGTGGGCCACATCTTCAAAAAGAAGGTTACGGAAAAGTATCCGGAACAAGAGCCGACGCTGCCTTCGAACTACCGTGGCGTGCATCGGTTGAATCGCGATGCCGACGACCGCGTCAAGTGCGTGGCGTGTTACATGTGTGCGACCGCATGCCCGGCGCACTGCATCGACATCGTCGCGGCACCGGCACCGGCTGACTGGAAAGATCGCGAAAAATACCCGGAAACGTTCGTCATCGACGAACTGCGTTGCATCTACTGCGGGATGTGCGAAGAAGCCTGCCCGGTCGATGCGATCGAACTCACGACGCTCTACGATTTGACCGGTTTGAGCCGCGAGCAGATGATTTTCGATAAAGAGAAGCTGTTGAGCGTGTTCGACATGACGACGAAAGCGGGTACCGACCCCGTGCGTTCGCGGGCCGGTGCCCTCGGGCCCGCCTCCGAAGCGCCGCGGAAGTGAACGTGTTACCCTTTACGGAAGGCCCGATGTCCCTTTTCGCTGCGATGCAAACCGGTAACCCGCTCGGCCAACTGGCCACGGCGGTCGTCCTCGGTGCCCTCGCGATCTACTGGCTGCTGCCGAAGCCGCGGGGTCGCTCGATTGCCATCGGCACGTTTGCTGCGATTGCTTCGGCGGTCGTGCTGGTTTCCTGGGTCGTCCGTCGCTTCGGCGACTCGGCCCCGGACCTCGTCGGTAACATCCTGTTCTGGCTGTTCTCAGCGGGCGCGGTCGGCTTCGGCACGATCTTCGTCTGCCAGCGCAACCCGGGGCGCGGGGCGATTGCGTTCGCGTTCGTCATCCTCAGCGTCTGCGGGTTGTTCCTGTTACTCGCGGCCCCGTTCCTGATGGCCGCCACAATCGTCATTTATGCCGGTGCGATTATCGTCACGTTCCTGTTCGTGCTGATGCTATCGCACGCCGACGGACCGACCGACGAGAACGACCGGACCCGCGAGCCGATGCTCGGCAGTCTGGCCGGATTTGCGTTCCTCGGCCTCGTGCTGTTCGCGCTGTACCAAAGCAGCCCCGCCGCCGCGAACGATACCAACGACCCCGAGTATGTTCTGCCCGCACGGCCTGTGTCCGGCGAAGAACGTGCGGCACTTCTGGAAATCGCCGAGCAACTTGGCGAAGTGACGAAACTGCAAGACAAAGACGCAATCCTCGAAAAGACGAAGTTGATGCGGGACCGCATTGCCGAGATCGTCGGCGTGCCACCGACATCGGTCGATGCCGTGGCCGCACCCACGAAGCGGAAGAGTATCCCGGATCGCTTGGCACTCCTGACCGACCCGCGTTCGATTGCCACGAGAACGCTCGGCGAAGAAATTCGCCAGATGAACGGGAAGGCGTTCAACGCGCTGGAAAATAACCTACTCAGCAAGGCGACCCCCTCGGCCACGGACATTCAAAAATCGACCGAGGCGTTGCCGGCACTGCGCGAGAAGCTGATCTACCTCGCCGGTCGCGGCGAACTCCCCGCCCGCAACGTGGCAAACATCGGCTACGTGCTGTATTCCGAATACCTGCTCGCCGTCGAAATGGCCGGCACGATCTTGCTCGTGGCGACCATCGGCACCGTGGCAATCGCGACCCGGAAGAGGGTATCCGCATGATTTCGGTCTGGCACTATCTGGCCGTCGCGGCCGTGTTGTTCGCACTCGGGCTGATCGGCTTCTTAACGCGCCGGAACCTCATTACGATGTTCCTGTCGGCGGAACTGATGCTGCAAGGCGTCGTGCTGAACTTACTCGCATTCTCGCGGTTCCATGCGAATTTATCCGGGCAGGCGTTCGCGCTGTTCGTGGTGACGGTGGCCGCCTGCGAGGCGGGTATCGCCATGGCGCTGTTCATCGTGCTGTATCGGCGGAACAAGTCGCTCGATGCGAGCGTGTGGCAATCGAACCGCGAGGCGGGCGTGCCATCGTCGGTCGATGCGGATGCGTTGCCGACCGTCGCGGCCGAGGGGGCCGACGACCCGAAACTCCAGCCCGCTGGGGCGAAGCCTCAGGAGCCTGCCCGTGTCTGATCCCGATTTGGCCTTACTCGCACTCGCCTTCCCGTTGGGGGCCGTGTTCCTCGTGGCGCTGTTGGCGGCGCTGCGGTGCGGCAAATATGCGCACCTGCCGACCATCGGCGGCTTCGCGATGTCCGCCGCCGTTTCCGTCGTACTGCTCGTCAACTTGGCAGCTTCACCCGAAGCGCAACCTGCGATCCATACCGAGCCGGTGACGTGGTTCTCGGCGGGGTTGCTCCACGTCAGTTTCACGCTAACGGTCGATCCGCTCTCGGCGATCATGCTGACCACGGTGACGTTTATCGCCACCTGGATTGCGATCTTCTCCGCGAGCTATATGCACCACGACGAAGGTTACGCCCGCTACTTCGGCATCATGAGTTTGTTCGTGTTCTTCATGTGCTTGCTCGTGTTGGCGAACAACTTCCTCGTGCTGCTCGCGGGGTGGGAAGGTGTCGGCCTCTGTAGTTATTTACTCGTCGGCTATTACTACGCGAAACCGTCGGCGGCCGCCGCCGCACGCAAGGCGTTCCTCGTCACGCGGCTCGGCGATGTCGGCTTCGTGCTCGGCATTTTCGTGCTGTGGCGCGTCGGCGGTTACCACACCGATATGACGCTGCTGTTCGAGCATATCAAGAACGTGCCGCCGTCGTCGGGGACGATGGTGGCGGCGTGTTTGCTGTTGTTCTGCGGCGCGGTCGGGAAATCCGCACAGCTTCCGCTCTACGTCTGGCTGCCGGACGCGATGGAAGGCCCGACGCCGGTATCGGCACTGATCCACGCGGCAACGATGGTGACCGCCGGGGTGTATTTGCTTGCACGGTGTGCGCCGTTGTTCGTGCTCGCGCCATCGGTGCAAATGATCGTCTGCGTGACGGGCGGCCTGACCGCGTTCCTCGCTGCGTTCATCGCGCTCACGCAAACCGACCTGAAGCGCGTACTCGCGTATTCGACCGTCAGCCAACTCGGCTTCATGTTCATGGCGCTCGGCACATCGGGCGTTGTGACGCCGAGCCTCGCGGTGACGGCGGCGATCTTCCACCTGTTCACACATGCCTTCTTCAAAGCGCTACTGTTCCTCGGCTCCGGCTCGGTGATGCACGCAATGGGGAACGTCATCGACATGCGGAAGTTCGGCGGGCTGCGTCGCGTGATGCCGATCACGCACATAACCTTCTTGTGCGGGTGTGCCGCACTTTCGGGGCTGCCGATCTTCGCGGGATTCTGGAGCAAGGATCAGATTCTCGATGTGCTCGATCACGCAGGGCACCATGCGTTGCGGTATCAGATGGTCTATTTCACCGTGTTCGCGCTCTCGCTGCTGACGGCCGGGATGACGGCGTATTACACGTTCCGGGCGTACTTCCTGACATTCTGGGGCGAAACGACGATCCCACCCGAAGCGGGGCACCACGCGCACGAGTCGCCGCGCGGCATGACGATCCCGCTGATTGTTCTTGCGATCGGTGCGGTGTTCGCGGGGTTGGCGGTCGAACCGCTGTCGCACGGTTTCAGCGGGTTCCTCGCTCGCACGCCGGGCCTGCATTCGGCGAACGAAGCCTACTCGAAACGCACGAACCTCGCCCCGACCGAACACCCGCACTTGAACCTCACGATTGCGGCGGCGGGCACGGGCGTGTCGCTGTTCGGCATCGCGGTGGCGTTCGTGTTGTTCCGCTCCGGGAAGCTCGCCGAGGTGCCATCGCCGTTGCGGCCGATCCATGCGATGTCGCAAAATAAAATGTACGTCGACGAGGTTTACTACGGTGCCGTCGTGAAGCCCGCCGAGTTGTTGGCCGATGGGAGTCGCCAGTTCGATGGCTTCCTGGATTCGTTAGCGCGGCTCGTGAGTTTCCTACCGCGATTGATGGCGGCCGCACTCCGACCGCTGCAAAATGGCCTCGTCCAGTTTTACGCTCTCGGGATGATCCTGGGGCTGGCCGTGTTCGTGTCGTTTGTCGTTTTCAAAGTTTCCCGCTGACGCTGCGGACCACCATGCAATTGAACAATCTGCTCGTGTACTTGTTGCTCGCCGTCCTGTTTGCCCCGCTGTTGGTGGCACTGGCGGTGCGGTGGTGCAGCCCGAAGGCGGCGCGCGCCGTGGCGGTCTACGGCTCGGTCCTCCATCTACTCATCACCGCGTCGCTCGTCGTTTTGAACACGGGCTACATCGGGTTCGATAAACACTCGAACCACTCGTTCGAGCCACAATGCGTTCCCGGCGATACGGGCGTAGCGGGCATAGAAGGAACGAACACGAATCGGACTTCGTGGAACTTGCTCACGCTCGCGCCGCCGAATGCGGCCTTCGACTTCCGCAGTGCGCCGCCCGCGATCCAGTTCTTCATCGGCCTCGACGGGCTGAGCATCGTGATGGTCGCCCTCACGAGCCTGATGTTCTTCTTCGCGGTGCTGGTGTCGTGGAGTTCGATCACCGATCGCGCGGGGTCGTATTACGCCTGGTTGTTCGTGCTGCAAACCGCCGTGATCGGCGCATTCGTGTCGTTCGACATCGTGCTGTTTTACCTGTTCTTCGAACTCACCTTGGTGCCGGTGTTCTTCCTGATCGGCTTCTGGGGCGTCGGCGGTGCGCGGCGCGATGCCGCACGCAAGTTCTTCCTTTACACCTTGTTCGGCAGCCTGTTCACGCTCGTCGGCATTATCGGGGTCGTGTTGGCGAACCCGATGCCGTTGAACCCCGATAGCGGCAAGCCGATGTACAACGCGCCGACGCAAGAAGCGACGAACCCGATGAACCCGCTCGGCCCGCACCGGATGCCGAAGCCGGGACCGATTACGTTCTCGATTCCGCAACTCATCAAGAATGCATACATGTGGGACACCGCGCACGATGAGTCGCTGAAATCTGCCAACGAGCGAGTGAATGTCGCCGGGAAGAACGTCGTCGCCGAACGACAGAAAGAACTCGACGACGTCCGCACAGCCGTGGCGACGCGCCGCACGATGATCGCCTGGTTGTTCTTCGCGCTCATGGCGGGGCTGGCCGTAAAGATCCCGATCGTGCCGTTCCACACGTGGCTACCGTCGGCGTATTCCGAAGCCCCTCTCCCCGTGACGATGCTGCTGACCGCGGTGTTGGCGAAACTCGGTACGTACGGCATCTTGCGGATCGTCATCCCGATCGTGCCCGAAGCCGCCGTCGTGTATGGGCTGCCCGTCATGGGCACACTCGGGGCCATCGGCATCGTTTACGCCGCATTCTGTGCGTATGCCCAACGCGATCTGAAACTCCTCGCCGCGTACAGTAGCGTGTCGCACCTCGGCTTCCTCGTCATCGGGTTGTTCGCGATGAACCGCGAGGCGCTGTCGGGATCGGTGTTGCACATGGTCAATCACGGCCTATCGGCAGGCGCGATGTTCGCCCTACTCGTGTTCCTCTCGCAACGCTACCGCACGCTCGATGCAACGCAGTACGGCGGGCTGTGGGGCAAGTATCCGCGCTACACGTTCTTCACGATCGTCATCTGCTTGGCGGGCGTGGGGATGCCGGGCCTCAACAACTTCGTGAGCGAGATGCTGATGCTCGCGGGCCTGTTCGACACGCGAAATCTCAAGCTCGTCGGCTACAGCCTTGCGGTCGTGTCGGCGGTCGGTATTCTGCTGTCGTCGTGGTACATCTTCACGATGCTGCGTCGCGTTTTCTTCGGCCCATTGCAAGAACCGGCTCGCGTCGAAGCCGTCACCGTCCCGCCCGGCGACATCGGTGGCCGCGAACTCGTACCAATCGCCTTCATGGCCGCGCTGTGCCTGGCGCTCGGCCTGTATCCGCAACCGATACTCGACGTCATTCAGACCGATGTGAGCCGAGTCAGTCAACTCGCGAATCTCGCCCGATTGCGGCTCGACCCCAAAGCGGAAAACCCCGCCGACGCGATCGAAGACGAACGGCAATCCAAAGTCACGCCGACCGACGCCCCCGCGCCACGTCTACCTGGCTTCGGTGCCGGACCGCGGGGGCCTGTGGCTCCGGCACGCTAACCGCATCCGTTACCGTTTCCCGATTCCGACACTTGACCCCGAGTATGCTGTGAACCCGCTGGCTGACACCAACCTGACGGACGCCCTGACCGGCTCGATCTCGCTCGTCGTCCCCGAAATGGCGATGTTAGCATTGGCGTGTCTGCTGTTCGTGTTCAGCATGTTCGTACGCAACCAGAAGGCGAACACGCTACTCGCGTTGGTCGGCCTCATCGGCACCGCCGTGATTGCCGGGCTGATGTACGATTCCGAGCGCGACGCCTTTGCCGTCATGGTGCAAAACGGTGCGGAACGCCTCGCCCCGATCTGGCCCGGCCCGCTCGCATCGTTCGTGCGCTGGCTGGCGATTGCGGTCGGAATCTTGCTCGTCCTAACGAGCACAAAAGAAGCGACGACGGGAATCGCGAGCGAATATTATGCGTGCCTTGTCGTGATTGTCGCAGGGGTGTCACTCGTGGCACGGGCGAACGATCTGGTGTCGCTGTACCTCGCCCTCGAAATGATCAGCATCCCGACGTACGTGCTGTTGTACCTGCCTGCCCAGGGGAAAGCGGGGCAGGAAGCCGCCGCGAAATACTTCCTGCTCAGCGTGCTTTCGTCGGCGGTTATGCTCCTCGGTTTCAGCTACCTCTACGGCTTGGCCGGCACGACGAACCTGAGCGCGATGAACGCCGCCCTCACCGCGGCCAACGCCGTCGCCGTGTCGCCACTCGCCGCACTCGGCATCGTTCTCGCCGTCGCCGGCCTCTGTTTCCGCATCACGGCGGTGCCGTTCCACTACTACGCACCGGACGTTTACCAAGGCGCACCGACGGGGGTCGTGGCACAACTCGCGGTCATGCCGAAGATCGCCGGGTTCATCGCACTCGCCCGCATTCTCGGCATGACGCACGCCCCGATGACCGAACTGCCGTTCCCCACCGCAACGCAAGTACCGCTGATGCTCTGGGTCATCGCCGCCGCCACGATGACGCTCGGCAACGCAATGGCCCTGTTGCAAGACAATCTCAAACGCATCATCGCGTACTCGGGGATCGCGCACGCCGGGTACATGTTGCTCGGGTTACTAACCGTAACCGCCTACGCCCCTATGGAACTAAAACTTACCGCCGCGAGCGTCAACGGCCTCGACGCGATCCTGTTCTACCTCGTCGCCTACGCGATCATGACCATCGGCATGATCGCGGTGATTGCCTACATGAGTTCCGAAGATCGCCCGATCGAAACCGTCGATGACCTCGCGGGTGCCGGGCAGACGAATCGCTTCGCCGCCGTGCTGTTGACCGTGTCGCTACTCAGCATGATCGGCTTTCCGTTCGTGGCCGGTTTCTGGGGTAAATTCCTGCTGTTCTTCGGCCTGTACGACGCCCCGACAATCAGTGGAATGGGCACGATGTATCGCGTACTCGCCGTCGTTGCCGCCGTGAATGCCGCCATCGGTGCGGTGTACTATCTGCGCATCATCGGCGTGATTTACCTTCGCTCCCCGCTCCGCGAAAACGCACCCGCCAAAGGCCTCGGCCCCCTGAGCGCCGCGATCCTCTGCACCATCGCCACACTCGTCATCGGCTTCTTCCCGCAAGCCCTGACGGACCTTTGCAAATCCGTATCGACGACCCCAGGCAAAGTCGCAACGACCGTAGAACCGCGACGATAAGTCATGTACGCTGAGCTGATCGGACGGGTGCTTCAATGGCCACGACTCCGAACCCGGTAGTGACCGAGTCCCTCGCGGAGTACGCGCCGACTTTTGCCAAGCTCAAATGGAATCGAGTTTCCGGTGGTCTGAGCGGCGCGATGGTGTTTGCGGGCGTCGATTCGTCGCCTCGGTTTGCGCTGAAGCTCTTCCCGAAACAATCGGCAAATCGGGTCCACCTCGAAGCGGTTCATCGTGCGATTGTCGCGGCGCAGCCGACGCACCTCGTACCCGAACTCATCTCGTCGCGTTCGGGTGTCGCGCTCGTCGAACTACCTGCGTATTTTTGCGAAATGACAACGTGGGTGCTGGGCGAACCGAATCGCGACGACTCGCAGTTGCGGTTGCAAAATGCCTGTAAATCGCTCGCGAAACTGCACGAAGTCTGGCGACGATTCGATTCCGGTGTTGCGCCGTTCCCAGCTGTGGCACGGCGATTACGCATCCTCCGCGAATGGCGAACGAATTACAAAGTCACGCATTCGCCGCAAGTGAACGATGCCGAGCGCGTGCTACCTGGATGGATCGACTGGGCCGAACGCACGCTCGCACCGCTCGAGGGCAACCTCGTCGACGTTCACCCGTGCCTATGCGACGTCCACCGCGAACACGTGTTGTTCCATCCGTTTCGCAGCACGGTCAGCGGCTTCATCGACTTTGCCGCGATGAAGTTCGATCACCCAGCGGTCGATCTCGCAAGGTATATCGGCAACGACGCGAACGCCTTGCAAGTCGGCCTCAACGCCTATCGCGAAGCCGGTGGCGCACCGAGTGTCACAGCGGACATCGTTACGATTCTCGACCGCACCGGAACAGTCGCCGCCGTGGCCTACTGGCTACTTCGCAAGCAAAACGACGGGGAACTACCACCAACGGGAGAATTACGGTTGAGACGCGCGGTGGGCACGCTACAAATGCAATCGCACCCACATCTGTTCGCCTAAAAGGGTTTCCACGCGACGCCGTCGGACTGTTGCGAGAGGCTGTTCGCGACCCGATTGCACAACCCGGAGTCTTGGGCTTTCACGTTCGACTAAAGTGGACCCCGTTTGCAAGACCAAAAAACGGTCGCCGAGCACTCCTTTCTTCCCCGCGTGATTTCGGTTGTCATCGTTCTGTCACCATCGCG
>JAYVXI010000090.1:0-19992 GCA_043785305.1 Limnoglobus sp.
ACCCCGTTGGGGGTAATGCATAGCCAATTCTTACCCCAACGGGGTTAAATCTGACAGACCAGGGTTAGACGTTTCGTCGTACCCCTGGGTGGACTTCGAAACACATACGTGTGGGATTCTCCGTCATTCACCGAGCCGATCCCCGCAAGGGGTCGGGTGCGTGACATCCGCCCGTTTCCACGATCCCGCGACACTTGCGAACGGACTCGTACGTATTCGCCCACACCCGACCCCTTGCGGGGAATCGGCTCGGTAAGCCTCGCTTTGACAATGTGGATTCACGAAAATCTGGCGAGCGGCACGGCGTAAGCGCGCTTACGCTGTGCCGCTCGCCTGCGCATCACCCGACCCTTTGCGGGCAACGCCGTGAAGGATTATTTCGCTTGTATTTTGAGGTTTGCGCGGGATGTCTCGGTGTCAGAAGTCTCACGACTTCCGCTACAAGGCGATTCTGATGTAGTCGAAGTCGTGAGACTTCGGGACGAATGAAGTCTCCGCGTCAGAAGTCTCACGACTTCCGCTACAAATACAAGGAAAACACGCCGATTTGGAAATCCTTCACGGCGTTGCCTTGCGGGGAATCGGCTCGGAAGAAACTTACGCTGCGGGCTGGCATGAAAATTTCTTGCGGTTCCCTCGCTAGCGCGCTAGCGCGTCGGGCTAACAATCCCGACTGAATAAGGATGCAATTTGTGAAAGAGCGTCTGAACTGGATCATGCAAATCTGGCTGCCGTTGCCGGTTTGGAAGCGGCTCGATGCCGCCGAGGATGTCGAAGAGCCGTTCGGCAAAGACGGCGACGACCTCGAACTCATCGGGTTTTGCAACACGATCCGGGAATCGGTCGAGGAGATATTCGACCGAAAGCCGGATATGGCAACACGATAATCCGTCGCTTCGCAGATCGAACTTGCACGAAATTGGCGTTTCGATTTACACTCGGTCGCATGGCCTGGGAGGGCGACCGTGTACTTTCATTCGCAGACGTTCCTGTACCTGTTTCTGCCGATGGTGCTGATCGGCTATCACGCGCTGCAACACCTATTGCGAGGGGACGCGCGGACGTTGCGAACGACCGCCCAGAATACATTCCTGTTCGCGGCGAGCGTGTACTTTTACACGTGGGGCGAGAAAGAATTCGTACTGGTGTTGCTCGGTTCGCTGGCGGCGAACTACGCTTTCGCGAACGCCATCGCTCGCAGCCAAGCCGCGAACCGTAGCGGCAAATCGTGGCTGATCACGGCCATCGTTTTCGATCTCGGCTTGCTCGTCTACTTCAAATACGCCGGGTTTCTTGCGGCGAATCTGTCGTGGCCAATCGCGGAAATTCACCTGCCGATCGGCATCTCGTTCTTCACGTTCCAAGCGATCAGCTACGTCGCCGACGTCTACCGTCGCGAGGTACCCGCACAACGAAATTTCCTCCGCTTCGGGCTGTACGTGTTCCTGTTTCCGCACCTCATCGCCGGGCCGATCGTGCGGTACCGAGACATTGCCGCGCAACTGTCATCACGCTGTATCACACTCGATTCGTTCGCCGAAGGCGTTCGCAGGTTGATCCTTGGACTTGCGAAGAAAGTGTTAATCGCGGACACGCTCGCGGTGGTCGCCGATCATCTGTTTCGCTTGCCCGAATCGGATCTTACCGCGTCTGCGGCGTGGCTCGGCATGGCGTGCTACGCGCTACAGATCTACTTCGATTTCTCCGGCTACTCGGACATGGCCATCGGCCTCGGGAAGATGCTCGGCTTCGACTTCCTCGAAAATTTCAACTACCCCTACTCCGCCTCAAGCGTCACCGAATTCTGGCGACGCTGGCATATTTCGCTGTCGAGTTGGTTCCGCGACTACGTCTACGTCCCGCTCGGCGGCAACCGCGGCGGCAAGACGTACCGCAACTTGCTCATCGTGTTCGTACTCTGCGGCATCTGGCACGGCGCGAACTGGACATACCTCATTTGGGGCGTGCTACACGGCGTGCTACTCATCGTCGAACGACTCGGCCTCGGTGCGCTACTTCTGAAACTCCCACGGCCATTGCGGCACGTGTATACCCTCGTGGTCGTCACCATTGGCTGGACGTTCTTCCGAGCGCAAACTCCGGCTCAAGCAGTCGCGATAATCGGCGCGATGTTCGGCTTCGCAGAAGGCACGTATACCGCGGCGGACCTCATCAAAAATTCCACCATCGTCGCACTCGTCGTCGGCGCGATTGCGGCACTACCGGTGCATGTACTGGCCACGCGATGGCACAATTGCGGTTGGGGAATCGAAGCCGTGGGGCACATCGTGAAGCTCGCCGCACTGGCGGGAATCATGTTGGTGGTGGCGTCGTGGCTCGCGGGGAATACCTATTCCGCATTCATTTACTTCCGGTTTTGAAGCATGAAACGCATCGCGAACACGGCCACGATTCTGCTATTCGCTGCGGGACTCCTCACGCAAGCGTACGGGTTTCTGTTCCGCGAAGCCGAGTGGCCCGCGACCGAGAAGCGACCGCAGAACGCACCGCCGCCGCTGATACTCAAGCGCTGGGCGTTCCAAGTGTTCCCGTTTATGTTCGATGCCTACTTCAACGACCGCGTCGGCTATCGAACGGAACTCCTCGACATCAAGCGAGACATCACTTACGGCATCTTTGGCGAAACGACGTCGAATATCGTCTGGGTCGGCAAGAACGGCTGGTTGTACATCGATAATGTGGGAACGTCGCCGCGCTCACAAAGCCCGGATGGCACGCTCGAGCCGAACGTCGAAGCGTGGGCGAGCGCAATCGAAAAACGCCGCGATTGGCTCGCGAAACGCGGCATCGTCTACATCGTCTACATTGCACGCGAAAAGTCGATTATTTATCCCGAGCATTTGCCCGATTCGCTACAGAGACATCCGCCGGCCGACCTCGTTCCGGGTTTACTTGCACGTCTGAAGCAAGCGAACGTACGCGCCGTCGACCCGTATATACAGCTGATCGCGGCGAAGCCGACTGCAATACACCCCCTGTATTTTGTGAACGATTCCCACTGGAGTGGCACTGGTATGTCAGTCGGGTATCGGCCACTCGCGGATGAACTCGAACGCGCCGTACCGGGCTATCGTGCGAAGCCCGATACGGCTTTCAATTTCCTGCCGTACGTACGAATGGAAGCCGATTTGACAACGGCACTCGGGCTAAAACCCGGAGACAAGACAGAGGCAACCGTCCACTGCGGCGAGCCGAATAATCCATCGATGGAAGTACCGGACGACGATGTCGCGGCGCTACTGCTCTCGGGTGGGAAACCGCTCGCTCACCTGCCATCGCGACGAACCGTCTGCCCGACCGCAACGCCGCGTGCCGTGATGCTGCACGATTCGTTCGGCGCGGATTTCCGCCGAATGTTTGCATCCGATTTTCAGCGGCTGACCGCCGCGGGAACATACGGCTTTCCCACGGCGTTGATTGAAGCCGAGAAGCCGCACGTGGTGATCCAGCTATTCGTCGATCGCATACTGCGAGTCGTTCCCGCAACCAACCCACCGCAACTGCTACCGTAGTTAAATCCGCACGATTTCCAGCGTGGGCAACGCTGTCAGTGCGGTGTCACCGACAAACACACTCCCCGCGTTCGGCGCTGTTTTCCGCATCTCCGCGGGCATTCCCTCGGTGCAGGTTGTCAGCACGAGTTTGATCTTCCCCTTCACGTTCACGAGTAACGGACACGTGACGCGCGGAGAGCCAGGAGTCGTCCATTCTTCGATCGGTTTGCCCGTATCTAACCGATAGCGAATCGCTTTGCCCGCGCCGCCGCGATGCGGGTTGTAGAACGCGACGATGGCAGTGCCATCGCCGCAATCGCACATGCCATCGGGGAAGGCGTCTTCGTGTCGCAAGTCGATTGCGGTGCCATTGGATGTGAGTGTGCGGGCTTGCAAATCGAAACGATATTTGGCGACAGTTTTCGTCGGCGTATCGATGTCGAATAGCGTCGCGCCACCGTCGGCGAACAGTTTCCCGTTCGAGCAGGTTTGACCGTCTGCCAGGATTGACAGCCGATTGTCAGCGAGCGTGAACAGGTACAGATGTGCAATTTTATCCTGAAATTGCACATCTTTCGTTCCGAAGACGATGGCTTTGCCGCCATTGACGATCTCGCCATCGTTGATGATCGTACGCGGATCGGTGTCGGGGATCTTCGCGAACGGCATCCAGTTCCCGGTCTTGATGTTCAGCGTACCGATGGCTTTTTCCATGCCGACGAACAGCGTGTCGGGCACGTCGGTCGGGAACGCGAACCCCACACGCGCCGGCATCGCGTAGCATCGACGTTCGCCACCCTCCCAATACGCAACGTGGATCGCCCCACTCGTCGCATCGGCCGCCGTCTGAATGTTCACCCACACCAACGCCTCGCGGCCACCGATGACGAACGAACGCGGCCCTTCCGGCAGGAACGTATCGGCTTCGGTCTCCGGCGCAATCAGTACGCGGGCTTCGGAACTCGGCATCGAACTCATGGCACCCCCTCAACAATGTTAGTCCGCAATGTACTCTGAATGAGTGACCGCGAACACCATCGACGAAAAGAGATCGCCTCATGATTTCCGGCAAAACCGCACTCGTTACGGGTAGCAGCCAAGGGATCGGCCTCGCGGTCGGTCGTGCCTTTGCCAGTCATGGCGCGCGGGTGGCGTTCACGTCCGAGTGGCCCGCTGCCCGCTTCCCCGATCCACTGCCACCGGGCTGTCACTACATCTGTGCAGACCTCACGAAAGACGGCGAACCGGAGCGTCTGGTGGCCGAGGCGTGGGATGCGTTGGGCAGTATCGACGTGCTCGTCAACAACGTCGGAACCTACCGCGAACCGGCATTCTTGGACCTGACGCGGGACCATTTCGATGCGATATTCCGGCTGAATGTCTGGTCGGCAATTGCCGTCACGCAGGAGGTGGTAAGGCGGGCCGTGGCGGCAAAGCGCGGCGGGCGAATTCTGTTCACGACATCGTTGAACGGCACGCGATCCGAACCGTTGCACACGCTGTACGATTCGAGTAAAGGCGCGATCAACGCCCTGACGCGGCAACTCGCCATCGAGCTTGCGCCACAGGGTTTTACGACGGCGGCGATCGCGCCGGGGTTGGTCGAAACGCCCCTGACAGATTTCGGTTTGAAGTCCGATCCAGTGGCGCGGCAGGCGATACTCGATCAGATTCCGATTCGCAAAATCGCGACCGTGGACGACCTCGCTGGCTGGTACGTCTTCCTCGCTTCGGATGCGGCGTCGTATGCCACGGGAACGATCGTCAACGTCGATGGCGGCCTCGACGCACAACAGATGCCGAGCCGACCGGTGACGGCGGCCGAGCGACACAATTAGCGCGGCGGAGGTGGCTGTTCGCGCGGCCCGCGTGGTCCCCGATCGTCGAACGGTGGTGGCGGTGGCATTCGCTTCTGCTCCGCTTCCGCGAGCTTGCGATACTTATCCGCATCCGCGTACTGCCCTTCATGCAATGCCGTGAACGATAGGCGTATATACAGCAACTTGAAGTGCATCGCGAATCGGTTGACGGCGATCGCCGTCTGTGGGCGAAGTTCCTCCGCATAGCCGTATGCGACGTGTAACCGTCGCACGCGATCCGCGTATGCGGGATCGGTGGGCGATGGCAACGGTGCCCACGAAGCGCTCGCGATATACTCGCGTTGGAGTTCGGGCGCGTGCGGATTTTGCAGCAATAGGGCATCGACGATCGCCGTCGACCGCTTGTAGGCGTCAGTCGATTTCTCCTGGTTTTGCAGCTGCAAATTCATTTCGCCGACGCGCCGGTACGCGGCCGCCGCATCGAGTTGCATCTTCGGGTTCGTCGAATTTTGCTCTGCGAACTTTTCGTAAAACCCGAGTACGACTTCGAGGAGCGCCGATCGATTTCCCGCCTCGCGCGCGATGATCTCTTTCGGAATTTGGCCGCGCTTCGGGCCACCCTCTGGTGGGCCCTTGCCATCTGGTCCGCGTCCCTCCGGTGGGCCGCGGCCGTCCGGTCCGCCGGGTCGCTGGAATGGCGGCTCGATATTGCCGATCGTGTCGAACAGCTTTTCGAGTGTTGCTAACGACAAATCCAGACTCGCCGAGAGTTTGCCGTTCGCGTCTTCGGCGTCTTTGCGAAGCTGCGATTCTTTCGAGAGGGCGTCATTTGTTCTGGCGTAACTGATCCAGCCAAACGCCGCAGAAAAGATTAACGCGGCTAGTGTCACGAGCGAAAGCGCAGCAATCACCGGGTTGCGTCGACAGCTTCGATACAGGCGATCCGACGCCGAACTACGCCGCGCGCGAATCGGCAGATCGTCGACGAACGCATCGAGGTCTTCCGCCATTTCGCCCGCCGTCTGATATCGCCGATTCGGTTCGCGCGCGATCGCTTTCAAGATGATCGTCTCGAGGTCTCTCGGCACTTTTGGCGCAATCGTACGCGGAGTGGCGGGGTCGCTTTCGGTAATCGCCCGAATCAGCGCCGCCGGGGTCGATTCGGCGTACGGTAGTTCCCCCGTTACCAGTTCGTAAAGCGTCATACCCAAACCGTAGACATCGGTACGGCGATCCGCATGACCATTCAGGCTCTCCGGGGCCATGTATTGCACGGTGCCCAACAGATCGCCGGTGGCGGTCAACGTCTCGCGGTCGATCAGTTTCGCGAGGCCGAAGTCGGCCACCCAGACATTCCCACGCGGGTCGAGCAATAGATTGCCGGGCTTCACGTCGCGGTGCAAAATGCCTTGTTCGTTCGCATATTCGATGGCGTTCGCGGCATCGGAGATCAACCGTGCGATCGTGCGCCACTGCCCTTTTTGCAATATGGGAGAACTGCCGTCTACTTGTTGATTTTGGGGTGTCTGCCAGCTGTGTATCACGTCGTTTAGGCCGCACCCGCTGATGTACTGCATGACGAAGTACGGCGTACCGTTCGCTTCGCCGACGCCGAAAACGGGCACGATGTTCGTGTGGTGCAAACGCGCGGCCGCGTGGGCCTCGCGGAGGAACCGCTCGCGCTTTCCCGCATCGCGCCGCGCAGCGGGCGGTAACACCTTCAAGGCGACGCGGCGACCGAGCGATTGTTGCACGGCTTCGTAGACGATGCCCATACCGCCGCGACCGAGTTCGCGCAAAATGGAAAAATCCCCGAGCTGCGTCGGCGGGGGTTCGATGGGCGCATCGTGCCCCGCGTGGGCATCGAACGAATGCCGGTAACGCTTCAGCATTTCCATCTGTGCAACGGCCGGCAGCAGTTCGCGTAAATCGTCGGCAAGCTCGGGGTGGCGGGTGGCATACTCGGTGATCGACGGCGTTTCCCCGCGACGGTAACGGTCGGCAAATTCCTCGGCCAGCAGGTCGAGCGGGTCGCGATCGCGGTCGACGAAGGCGAGCGTACTTGCGTTCATTCGGGTTTACTTTCTAGGCTTTCCAAGAGTTGTTTGAGGCGCGCTAACGCACGCACGTACCGCTTACTCGCTGCCGCCGGGAGGATGTCGAGTATCGCGGCCGTCTCGCCGTTCGAGAGTTCTTCAAAGTGCCGTAGCGCCAGGATTTCGCGGTCGAGGGGGTCGAGATCTTCGAGCGCCGATTCGAGTTTCGCGGCCTGTTCGTGCCGTTGCGCGACGCCGCTCGGCGAGCTGAATCGCCCGACGAGCCAATCGGCCATGCACGCGGAAGTCGCGCCGCCAGGGACCGGGCGTGCGAGCGGAATTTCCTGCCGCGCGTCGCGCTTCTTTGCGGCAAGGTGTTCGCGGTGAACGTCTGCCAATCGCTGCGCCACGACCAACCGCAGCCAGCCGAAAAACGATTGATCGACCTTCTCGAAGAAGTGCGGAAAGCGTTTCAGCGCATCGATATACGCTTCTTGCAAAATGTCCGACGGCGCGACGCGACCGTTCAATCGCCGGTCGAGGCGGATCTGGACCATCCGGCGTAACTTCGCGCGATAGTGGTCGAAAAGCGGCGCGAGTGCCGCTTCATCGCCCGCTTGCAATTTCGACAATAAATCCGCCTCGGTCATATTTCACCCCAAGGACATTAAACCCGATTTGCGTGCGAGTGACGACAATTCGTGGCCATATCCTCATAAAAAGTGAATGACCTTCCGCACAACCTCACGGGATGACTGATGACACTGGCGATACGCTGCCGGGACTTGATCAAAACCTATCCGGGAAAGCCGCCAGTCGAAGCGGTACGGGGAGTAGATATCGATGTGGCGGTCGGCGAATGTTTCGGGTTGCTCGGGCCGAACGGTGCGGGGAAGACGACGACGCTCGAGATCGTCGAAGGGCTGGTCGATGCGACGTCGGGCGATGTCGAAGTTCTCGGGTTGAAATGGAAAACCGATGCGACGGCGATCCGTTCGCGGATCGGCATCTCGCTGCAAGAAACGAAACTCGCGGACAAATTGACCGTGCGCGAAACGGTCGTACTGTTTCGGTCGTTCTACCCGACGGGCCGTACTCCGGACGCGGCCATTGCTGCGGTTTCGCTGGAAGAGAAGGCCAATAGCTACGTCGTGAAGTTATCCGGCGGGCAGCGTCAACGCTTGGCGGTGGCGTGTGCGCTCGTCGGCGAGCCGGAGTTATTGTTCCTGGACGAGCCGACGACGGGCCTAGACCCGCAATCGCGGCGACAACTCTGGGACGTGATTCGCGAGTTCAAAAATACGGGTCGCACGGTCGTGTTGACGACGCACTACATGGACGAAGCCGAGCGATTGTGCGACCGCGTCGCCGTCATCGACCAGGGCAAAGTTATTTCACTGGGCACGCCGGCGGAGCTGATCAATCGCCTCGGTGGCGAGCACGTTCTCGAGTTTGCGGTGCCTGAAGCAGATCGTGCGAAACTCAATTTCGAGTCGTTGAAGCGGTTGCCATCGGTGTCGAACGCGATCGAGCAAGCGGGTGAGTTTGTGCTGACATTATCCGAACCGCACGTCACGATTCCCGCGCTCATGGACCACTTGCGTAGCATCCCGGTTCGCCTCGCCAAACTGACGACGCGCTCGGCCACACTCGAAGATGTCTTCGTCACACTCACGGGCCGTCACCTTCGCGATGGAGACGCACAACTATGAATCGCTACGCTGCTCTCGTGCAACTGACGCTCGCCCGCTTCCGCGAATTTTACCGCGAACCGGCGGCGGTCTTCTGGGTCTACGGCTTCCCGCTCATCCTTGCCGTGGCGCTCGGCGTGGCATTCCGCGAACGACCCGTCGAGCGGATTCGCATCGACATCGTCAACAATGGCTTTGGTGGGACAGCACTCGCGGAGGCGTGGAAAGTTCGCTTGGCGACGGATAAAAAACTCGAAGTGATGCTATTCGACCGCGAAACGTGCCAGAAGCGGTTCCGGACCGCGAAGACCGATCTCGTTGTCACTCCGGTGTCAGTCGATGGTAGTTCTGCGCCCCTTCCGGAGTATCTTTCCGAACCGAATCGGCCAGAAAGCGTGTTGGCGTTGGGGGCAGTCGAAGTTGCGCTGATTCGCACCGATCACCCCGAGATTCCCATCCACAAAGTCAGCACGATCGAGGAACCCGGCGCACGCTACATCGACTTTCTCATCCCCGGATTGATCGGCCTGAACCTGATGGGCGGCGGGCTGTTCGGCATCGGCTTCGTCATCGTCGATATGCGGGTTCGCAAATTGCTGAAGCGATTCCTCGCCACGCCGATGCGCAAAAGCGATTTCCTGATCAGCCTGATGCTGAGCCGATTGTTGTTCATGACCATCGAGATGATTTTCCTCGTTACGTTCGCCTACTTCGCGTTCGGCGTAAAAGTCCAAGGCAACCCTGTCGCGTACATAGCGATGATCCTGCTGGGTGGCATGGCCTTCGCGGGCATCGGTTTGCTACTCGCGTGTCGGGCGAAAACCATCGAGACGGTTTCAGGCATGATGAACGCGGTGATGTTGCCAATGTACGTCGTTTCGGGCGTGTTTTTCGCGTCGGACCGCTTCCCGGAAATCGTTCAGCCGATCATCAAAGCACTACCGCTGACCGCGCTGATCGATGCGCTTCGCGCCATTGCAAATGAAGGGGCAGGCTTCGCAGAAGTGGCAGTCCCCGCCGCGACATTAGCCGCATGGGGAGTCGTGAGTTTCACTCTGGCGATGCGTTGGTTCCGCTGGAACTAAAGTGTAAAGTACGTTTGTAAGGCTCAGCCGAGTGCATAGGTTAGCAGCACCCACCGGGTGCCGTCCGAGTGCCCGCCACTTTCCCGCTTCACCAAGAGGTTCGATGTACAAGCTCTACTCGCTGATCCTTTTCACAGTTCTTGCGTGTGCCAGTTCGTCTGTCGCGCAGCCGGTGCGCAAATACGACGACAAGGGTGCCCCGCCTTTCAAATTACTGAAAGAAGGAGAGAACCCCCCGCTCGACGCATTCGACAACTTCGTGATTGGGCCGAAGTACATCTCGGCAACGGAACGCAAAGCGGTGGATGGCGTTCCACAAGGGAAAGTCGAGCAATTCGCGATCGATTCGACGGAAACCAAGCTCATGAACCCCGGCATTGCTCGCAAGGTGTTCGGAAAGGTCGATCCCAATAATCCGAAAACGCTGATCGTCGAGACACACAACATCGACTACAAGCGTGCGATCACGGTCTACATTCCCGCACAATACAAAGCGGGTACCGAAGCGCCGTTCATGGTGGTCCACGACGGCCCCGGTGCCAGCCCGAACCCCAAATCGAATTTGCAGACCATCCTCGATAACCTCATTGCTCAGAAGCGTATTCCCCCGATCATCGTCATTCACATCGCCAACGGCGGTGGCGATGCCCAGGGGCACCAGCGCGGTAAGGAATACGACAATATGTCTGGCGTATTCGCCGACTACATCGAAGACGAGGTGCTGCCGCGTGTGGAGAAAAACTGCAAAGTGAAGCTGACCAAAGACCCCGATGGCCGTGCCGCGATGGGCAGCAGTTCCGGCGGCTCGGCGGCGCTAATTATGGCTTGGTTCGGCAACGATCGGTACCATCGCGTCCTCACGACATCGGGCACGTTCGTGAACCAAGCATGGCCGTTCGACGCGAAGTATCCCGACGGCGCTTGGGGTTTCCACGAAACGCTGATCCCCAAAGAACCGAAGAAGCCGATCCGCATTTTCCTCTCCGTGGGCGACAAGGATTTGCTCAACCCCAACGTGATGCGCGACGACATGCACGACTGGGTGGAAGCCAATCACCGGATGGCGAAGGTGCTGAAAGAGAAGGGTTACGAATATCAGTACCTACTCTGCCGCGGTGCAGGCCACGGCATCGGCAACGCCCAATCGCAGTTCCTCCCGCACGCCATCGAATGGGTCTGGAAGGGCTACGGGGAGAAGAAGGGGAAGTAGCCTGTGGCCCGAGTGGCGACGTTGCTGTGTTTGCTGGTTATCCTGAGTGGATTCTGCCTCCGCTTCGCGGACTTTCGTCCTGGGCGGTAGCCCCTGTTTTGCACTTGTGGTGGCACGGTGCGTTCGCTGGCGGTTTCGCCGGTGGTGGGGTTGGCGATGCTTTGCGAGTGGTCGTTTCGCCGGTTGCGACGTTTGCCTTTTTTCGGTGAGCTTCGATTGCTTCTTTTAGAGGCTCGGCGGGGATTAGTCTTTCGCAATCGCGGATGAGTTTTAGCGTTTGGCTTGGCGATGTTTACGGTCTTCTTCGTGATCGGGTCGAGCCGGTGTAATACACACATGTCGCAATGTCAGAGGTCACGTACAACAAGTTATTCGGATCAGGTTGAGGCAGCTATCCGCTTTGTAATTGCCCCGAATTTGGTAGCGATTAACATGCTGTGTCCTTCGTTCCAATCCGTCACGATCCCAGCCAGACGCGCCGATTTGAACGACCATTGGTCGAGTGACCACCCCGTCTCTGCCGCTCCGAATCTCCAGATCGGGCTCCCGCTTAGCCCAAACGCTCCGTAAGGCTGTTTGCCGGGGAATGTCTGTTGGGCAAAGTAAAGTCCCGAGTGTTCCTCAAGAACCCCCCGACTCGTCACAAGGTCGCCTTGAGGTGTCTTGAGTGGCCCCGTGTGTTCGGCGAAGTTCAGACAAAACTGCCACGGATGAAGTAGTCCTTCGGGCACTGGCGGATACCCGTCAATTCCGGCGAATGGCTTCCACTCGGGCTGCATGGCCTGACTTTGTCTTGGACGGACCCATGTGCAGTGAGTGTAACCTTCGGAAACGATGCCCTGCACGAAGGCGGTATACCTGGAAAATCGTGCTGGGAAGCCGTAAAGGAGCATGTAATCCGAGGCCAACACGAAATCCGGATAGTCGCAATCGCACAACTCGCTTGGCCAATAGGTGCAGTTCTCGTCCAACTCGATCTCTATCTCCGGCACAATAACCGCCACGTCGATGTCTTCGAATCTGCAGTACTGTGCTTGGAAGCGACCGATGGCACCACTGATCCCGACACATCTATATTCGCCAGTTTTCTCCATCTCGGTAAGAACATGATTTGCAGTAATGAACATCGGTTGGCCATCGAGTTTACAGATTAGTGCAGTCCCCAGGTAATCAGGCGGGCCGCCGTCCTTACGGATACCCAGCAATCGGGTCACGCTTTTTGCGACAACCGGAACCAGTACCTTTGCTGCATCGAAAATGAAGTCCGTGTGCGATGATTTGTCTGTCATGTCCATCCTGCTCCCAACTTTCTTTTAGCATACCTTCAAGCTATTCAAAATCGATGGTCAATGGCGCACCAGCCGGGCGAAACAGCTTCGGGTTGTATTCGTATCTCGAATTCTTTTCATGAACGATGCCTTCGAGTTTGTTAATCCCGGCGTCCTGCCACTGAACGAAATTGGCAGGCTCACGCATCTCCTGGAGGAGGCGTGAGGCTTTGTCCCAGTCTGCTTCGTTCACAGCACACACGACCCGAAGTACTTTTTCTTCTTCTCCGCCGTAATGTTGGACATCGCTCACGAACTTGCGCCAGCTGTTACAAATCTCCAGGCAGAGTTCGCGGTTGCCCATGCGGTAGGCAAGGTAGGCAGCGTTGTGATAGTAGCAGTCGCCCACCCTGCTCTGACGGTAGCCAATCTGTTCAAATGAATACAAGTCCTTGTGTCGACTCGGTGCAGATTTGAGCGATTGCAGTAACGCATCCTTGCACTTCTCGGATTCCTTTCGATCAAAATAGAACTGAGCGAGAAACGCGTAACCAAAGAAATCGTTCCATCGCTCGGCCAGGCCCTTGAGACGCCTTTCGGATTCCAATTGGTCGCCCAGTTTCGCCTCGATTTTCGCGAGCATCAGGTACGACCACCAGTAGTCCGGCCATTTCTCAATGCACTCGATGCATATCGCACGCGACTCTTTGAACTGGCCGAGATTGAAGTAGTGCTTCATCAATCCGACTCGGAAAACAACTCTGTCCGGCATCGACTGGACTCTCTGTAGGAGTATGGCATGCCGTTTGACGGATCGCATTTCGGGCAGTAAAGTCGTGGCAGGCGGTTGTGGTTGGACCACCTCAATTTTGTCGATGTGTTGTCGTTCTCCCTCGTACCACCAAACGTTCCAGGCACCGGGTTTACCTGGGTTTCGGTCGTAGTGAAGTGTGCCACCGTTCAGCGGCCCGAGGAAAACCAATGCGAAGTCATCGTGGTGGAATGTGTGGTAGCGCCAAGCCTTGATTTCCCCAGCAGTCAAATACCTGGGCACGAGTTCGCTCAAGTCGTGTGGCCAAATGCCGGTATCGGCCTCAAATTGCAGAATGCCGAGTACGACAGGCTTCCCTCGTTCGATGCCCGACAAGGCATCCTGGACCGAGTACTTCTCCCCTGGTAGCAAACGGGTTCCTTTCTCCCGATTGCAGCCGATACTGAAACCGATTGTGAGCCAGATCACAAGTCGCAAGACAATGGCCATGACAAATCTCCACGACCCGGAACGTGAGTAGAGTGCGGATCTTTCGCTTCAGATCCACTTCGCTTTTCAATTCGCCGCTTCAATCCCCTACCGCCGCTTCGCGGACTTTCGTCCGGGGCGGTAGCCTCTGTTTTGCACTTGGGGTGGCACGGTGCGTTCGCCGGCGGTTTCGCCGGTGGTGGGGTTGGCGATGCTGTGCGAGTGGTCGTTTCGCAGGGCGACGTTGGCCTTCTTTCGGCGGGCTTCGATGGCTTCTTTTGGCGGTTCGGCGGGGATGAGTCCTTCGCAGCCGCCGATGAGGTCTTGGCGTTTGGCTTCAATTAAGGCTTGTCGCACGTCGAAGTAGTTCTCGGGCTTGAAGAACTGCATGAGGGCGCGTTGCATTTTGCGGTTGTTTAACCCCTTGGCGATGTTTACGGTTTTCTTCGTGATCGGGTCGATGCCGGTGTAATACATGCACGTGGCAATGTCGAATGGTGCGGGGATGAAGTCTTGTACTTGGTCGGGTTTGTAGCCGTTGCGTTTGAGGTACAGTGCGAGGTCGATCATTTCGTTGAGGTCCGACCCCGGATGACTCGCGATGAAATAGGGGATGATTTGCTGTTTCGGTTTGCCGGCTTCTGCGGAAGCGGTGCGGAACGCTTCGGCAAAGATACCGAAGTTATCGATGCTCGGTTTCTTCATGAGCGCCAGCACAGTGGGGCTGGTATGTTCGGGAGCGACCTTCAACCGGCCGCCGGTATGATGCGTCGCCAAATCACTGACATATTCGGGCGAAAGTTGGGCGAGGTCCATACGCACGCCCGATGCGACCGATACTTTGCGGATGCCCGGTTCGGAACGCACTTTTCGCATCAATTGCAAGAGAGGCCCGTGGTCGGTGCCGAGTAGTTTGCACACGGTCGGGTGTACGCATGACAGCCGCTTGCACTTCGCTTCGACTTCGGGGCGCGTACATCGCATCGCGTACATGTTGGCGGTCGCGCCGCCGATGTCGCTGATGTTTCCCTTAAACTCTGGGTCGATGGCCACTTTTCGCACTTCGCGAAGTACGGACTCCTCGGAGCGGTTCTGGATGATCCGCCCTTGGTGTGCGGTGATCGAACAAAATGTACAGCCACCGAAGCAACCGCGCATGAGCGTGATCGAATCCTTAATCATCTGGTGTGCGGGAATTGGCTCGGTGTACGACGGGTGCGCCCTTCGCGTGTAGGGCAGATCGTAAATATCGTCCATCTCCTGCTTCGAGAGCGGGAACGCGGGCGGCGTCTGGACGATCGCCTGGCGGTCGTGGTATTGCACCAACGTGACGGCGTTAAACGGGTTCGTATTCAGGTGAATCATCCGCGTCGCTTCAGCGAACAATTCCTTGTTCGCTTTCACTTCCTCGAACGTCGGTATCGTCTGAAATTCGTTCGCCCCGCGTGCGGTTTCCTCTTTCAGTTGGTCGCTTTCCTTGGCACCCATCGCGTAGGCGATGCCGCGAAGATTTCGGCAATCCTTGACCGTCCCACCCGCTTTCAGCTTCCTCGCGATTTCGATGATGTTCGCTTCGCCCATGCCATAGACGACGAGATCGGCCTTGGAATCGAGCAGAATCGAGCGTTTCACCGTGTCGGACCAGTAATCGTAATGCGCGAGCCGCCGCAACGAGGCCTCGACGCCACCCGCGATCACGGGCACGCCGGGGAACGCCTCGCGGCAACGCTGCGAGTAGACGAGCGTCGCCCGATCCGGACGCAATCCGATGCGGCCACCGGGCGAATACGCATCGTCGTTCCGGACTTTTTTGTTTGCGGTGTAGTGGTTAATCAGCGAATCCATGTTCCCCGCGCTGACGGCGAAGAACAGGCGCGGTCGGCCAAACTGACGCCAGGCATCGCAGTTTTTCCAATCGGGCTGGCTGAGAATCGCAACGCGGAACCCCGCTTGTTCGAGCACCCGGTGCAGAATCGCCATCGCGAAACTCGGGTGATCGATATACGCATCGCCAGTGACGAACACGATATCGACTTCGCTCCAGCCGCGTTCGGCGACTTCTTCGGCCGTTACCGGGGCAAATGGCGATGCGTAGCGTTCGGTCCAGATTGGCAGTGATAGTCGTGGCAGCATAAAGGCGTTGCGGAGCTTGGTTCGGGGGTTCGCGCGTGCGACTTTCCATAGTATAGCGTATCGGGTTCGCAACCTCGTGGGCCTGTGCCGTCGGTTTCCGGAGAGCCATTGTGAACGTCGTCGAATATCGCGGTTGGAAAAACAACCTCCTGCTGACGAATGGCGAAGTCGAGTTGATCGTCACGCTCGACGTGGGGCCGCGGGTGATCAGCTACCGGCTGCCCGGTGGCTTCAACGTCATGAAAAACTACGACGAGATGATGGGCGGCACTGGCGAAGACGAATGGCAGATTCGCGGCGGCCATCGCTTCTGGCTCGCGCCGGAAGACCTCACGCGGACGTATTTCCCCGATAATCGACCCGTCGAATGGACGCAAAGCGGCCCGCACACTGCGACGTTCACGCCGCCACCGGAAACGGAATACGGCGTACAGAAAGAGATGCGTATTTCGCTCGCGCCGTTCGGAACCAAAGTAGAAGTGACTTTGAAAGTCACGAATATCTCCGACGAGCCGTTGGAACTCGCACCGTGGGGGCCGACGGTGATGGCACCCGGCGGCGTGGAGATTCTGCCACTGCCAGAGAAGCATTCGCACCCCGGCCACCCGAGCCGTGCGAACTCGCCAGCGGATTTTGCGCCGAACCAGGAACTGATTTTGTGGCCGTACTTCGACTTCGCGGATACTCGTTGGGAGTTCGGCAAGAAGTACATTCAGTTGCGGCAGGATGTGAACAAAGGCCCGACGAAGATCGGCCTCGCGCACCGCATGGGCTGGGTCGGCTACCTGAACTCGCACACGCTGTTCGTGAAGCGGTTCGACTACCGCGACGGCGCGATTTACCCCGACCGTGGCACCCGCTACCAGACGTTCTCGAACGAAGATATGCTCGAAATGGAGACGGTCGGCGAACTGGTGACACTGCCACCGGGTGAGTCCGCCGAACTCGTCGAAACGTGGCAACTCTTTGGGAACGTACCCGATGTTCGCAGCGAATCGGACATCGACCGCGTTATTCGGCCACTGCTCGGCGCGGGATGAGTACGGGCGCATCGTCTGAAGCCAGATTCGCGAGGGTTTGTACGATCGCACGCAAGCCCGGTTCCGCAAGCCGGGCGAGTGCGGTCTCGAAAGTCACCCATTCGCGGGTCCGTTCGCGGCGTTCGGGCCAAGTCGCTTTCTCTTCGGTCACGGTCATGACATAAACGCTCACCGTATGAGTGCGGTGGAATTTTTCGTATTGGTAACTGCCTACGGAGATCGGATTCGTGACACCGACGAGGCCCGCTTCCTCAAAGGCTTCCGTACTCGCCGCCTCTTCAGGCGTGTGGCCAATCTCGATGTGGCCTTTGGGAATCACCCAACGTCGCCCGCCACGCGAGGTGATGAGGCAAACGAGACCGTCTCGAATGGGCAGCGCGGCAGCCTGAGATAGCGGTTCGGCCATAGTTCTGGTATCGAGTGAGGGTGAAGTAACATCCTCATGAATGGCAAACGAATCGAACGAGGTCAAGCGAGAAACGGATATTTCTCGAAATACTCTTCGATTCCGACGGATTTAGAATGTTTCGTACAGGGGATCGCATGAATTCGACCGAGTTGACCGTGCGCCAGGTGATGCAGCCCGAGCCGGTCTGCGTCCCACCTGACACGCCGATCCGCGAGGCGATGCGATTGATGAATCGCCAGCGAATCGGTGCGGTCCTCGTCGTGCGCGACTCGAACCAACTCGTCGGTATCTTCACCGAGCGCGACTTACTGAAGCGCGTGATCCCCGCCATCCCTGGCTGGCGCGATTATCCCGTGTCGGATTGGATGTCGACCGACCCATACACAATCTCGCCCGACGTCGGTTGGAACGAAGCGGTCGGCATCATGACGCGCTTCCGGGTTCGGAACCTTCCCGTGATCGAGAATCAACGCCTCATCGGCATTATCTCCGCACGCGCTCTTATGAATCGGCGCACGGAGTATCTCGACCATAAGATCGACGAAAGCACGCGCGAACTCCGCTCGGCGAACGATCAGCTTCTGGCACGCGATGCGGAAAGTGCCTACAACCTGCGTGCGGCGGGGCAGTTGCAAACGACGCTGTTGTTGCCGCACCCGCGGCCCGATTGGCCCGAGTTCGATTGGGCCGTCCACTACGCGCCGCTCGACCACCTCGGCGGCGATTACTACGACTTCGCCACGCCCGATGCGGACCACTTTGGCTTCCTGATTGCCGACGCCAGCGGGCACAGTCTGCCGGCGGCAATGGTGGCGATCATGGCGAGAATCGCTTTCGCCGAAGTCGCGAATCGCACGATTCACCCCGGTGAGGTTCTCGGCGAGATGAACCTACGGTTGCAGGCGCTCTCCGGCGAACGCTTCGTGACGGCGTTCTACGGCGTCTTCAATCGCAAGTCGCGGACGCTGCATTACGCCTCCGCCGGCCACCCGCACCCGCTGCTCATCGATCGCGCGAACGGCACCGTTCACCCGCTCGTTTCGCAAGGCTTTTTGCTCGGCGTCATGCCCGGCGAAATCTACTTCGAGAAGCGGATCGACATCCGTTCCGGCGACCGTATCTGCTTCTACACCGATGGCGTCATCGAAGCGCGAAATGCCATCGGCGAACTGTACGGCACCGAACGCCTTGTCGAGTGTTTGCAAAAGCAGGGTGGGAATCGTTCCGAAACGATCGTCGAAGGCATCAACACCGACCTGCGAAAGTTCTGCGACGGCCAACTCTTCACCGACGACGTCACCTTCGTCGTCGCCGCTTTCGACGACAAATAATTGACGTAAGTCAGAATTGCGGAGACTTCAAAACCGTTTTTTGGGGTGTTTTTCCGGTTTTTGAGGCCCCAAAAGTCGCCATTTTGATCGCAATTCGCCGATCCATTTCCCGTATCTCGAACTCATAAATGGGGTTACGCCGAGGGTCATTCGACTAACACGTGCCGCAAGTACCGACCAAAAATCGACCGAGTGCGACATAAAATCGACCGACCACGACACAAAATCGACCGAGCACGACATAAAATCGACCGGACGCGACATTTTTCGGTCACTCCGAGCATGACACGAACTTCGACTTACGTCGCATCGCCTCCGATTTTTTGACTTCGCGAATTCGTGTGGGTCAAGTCAAGCAAAGCCCACGGACGAACGTCCGTGGGGGAGTTCCTCCCTCCAAATCCTCGCCGCAAAAATCGGATTGCGATGCTCCCCGCCTCCTGAAATCAGCGTGAATCGATCGTCTGAAAAAGTTCGCCAATTGAACGAAAAAATTCTTGCATCCGGTTTCTGCTCCGTTTACCTTCCAGATGCACTCGATCGCAAGCCGAGCGATCCGGCATCAGCAAGCGAGCGACGAGCCAGAGTTTCCGGCACAGCTTCGCGACGCACTGGCTCGAAGCGGGCTACGACCTCCGCACTGTGTAAGAGCGACTCGGCCTCGACGATGTAAGTACGACGATGATCGATATGCACGTGTTGAACAAGGGCGGTAGGGGCGTGAAAAGCCCGCTCGACGACCTGTAGCCGGAGCAGCACTTATTGGCTCATCTCGCGAAGCGCGAGATGAGCACCAGTTCGGCCAACAGAGACGCACCGATGGACGACGCCGAGCGGCTGTACATCGATCTCGACTTTTGGGACGATGCCGTCGGCGCGTTCGAGCCGGTGAAGGTTCTCCGGCAACTCCAGCGGGCCTTCCCGGACGTCGAGATCGATCCGACTGACCACCAGCGGGTCCGTTTGCTCCGCGAGTTGGAGTTCTGGGCGCAGGGCTATAAGGACGAGGAATTGCGAGAGACACTGGTTCGGCAGTCGTGGGGGCTGTACCAGACGAATGGGCCGACGTACCGGTTCATCATCCCGTTCCCGTCCGGGCATCGGGTCAGCGGCGCAGCGCGGCGGCTGAGCGTCGGGTTCCAGGTGCCGGTTGGGTTGCCGCCCGAGTGCCGCGAGCGGCTGCTATCGTTCCTGCGGTCCCTCCGCATGGGGGA
>JAYVXI010000091.1:0-48142 GCA_043785305.1 Limnoglobus sp.
GGGGTCGAGTATTGACGGATTGTTATAACTCCAATCAATACCACATCTTAGGCCGCCGCGCTACTCCACTTTCGCAAAAGCGATGAAATATCCGGGCTAACCCGACTATTCAAAGCATCGGCGGTAAACGGACTGCCATAACTTTTAATGCGGACGTTCCATTTGACGGAAAGTTCACGGCAATACTCGCTCCAATCGTTGTCGAGTTCGCTACCTACATCAGTTGCGATGGTATCGATTTTGTGAATGATTTCCGCTTCGGGTGCGACTTTCCCACAAAACGCGGCGAGCATACAAACGTGTCTTTCATCGTTCGTGCTGCAACGGCTCAGCCGTTCGCGAAAGTGGTCCGAACAGATGTGGCTGATGAAACTTTGAACGTTGAGACATTTACCATCAAAATACAGCCTGATCTCCTCACGCCCACGTGCGGGAAGAGTTTGAAGTTGCCGGAGCGAACTATTGGCCAAAGGTGGCATGGAGTCGGCCAGGAGGCGCGAGTTCATTTCGGCACGGGCGTCACTCCGCCGTGCGAACATAAAGCCACCGGCTCCAACAGCGATTACGCCACCTGCGACGCCTTCACGCAAAAATCGACGGCGGTCCATAGCGAAGCCCTCGTAACAATATTCATTCGACTCTTCGACTCTCAAAACCCGAAGACTGATTTATAATTGTGAGCATTTTACCCGTAATGCTGGCGTTTGGCAACTTTATTCTTTTCCAATAAAATCAGTGAATATAAAGACAAATGATACCGAATCCATTTGCAAGATATTTCTTCTAAACTTCATTCGTTCAGTCGCGTCGTATAGCCTTCAGAAAGTTCGCGCCCCGCGCTTCGCTACGCAAAGCCTACGCGGCGCGGCTAAACGCCGATGTCGATCTCGCGGAGGACTTCAGACAGATGCTTTCAGTCCGATTGCGCTTCGGGGAATACGACGCCCGCGAAGATATCGGCGAGCGCCCCGCGCTTCGCTACGGCGCGGCTAAACGCCGATTTCACCCAATCAGTCTGTTTGAAGGTCGTGGTCGCGTAGGTTTGTTAGGAACATGTGGCCCGGTTTGTGCGTGATGGCGAATGGCGGTTTGGCGGCCATGAGTGCGGCTTGCGGGGTGACGCCACACGCCCAGAACACGGGGATTTCGCCGGGGTGGATCGTCACGGCGTCGCCGAAGTCGGGTTTGTCGATGTCGGGTATTCCGATGGCGGAAGGGTCGCCGAAGTGGATCGGCGCACCGTGTGCGAGCGGGTAGCGGGCGCAGATCGTCGTGGCCTGAATCGCGTGTGCGGGTATCAGTGGCCGCATACTCACGACCATCGGCCCGTGGAATCGCCCGGCTGCCCGGCAGGCGATGTTCGTTCGGTACATCGGGACATTGCGATTTTGTTCGATGTGCCGCACGGGTATGTTCTGTTGAACGAGCGCGTTTTCAAACGTGAACGAGCAGCCGATGAGGAACGAAACGAGGTCGTCGCGCCAGCACGTTTTCACGTCGGTCGGCTCGGCGACCAACTCTCCGTTTTGCCAAATGCGATAGGCGGGCAGGTCGGTTCGCAAATCGGCACCCGGTGCAATCTCGCGCGGCTCGGGGTCGCCCGCTTCGGTGACATCGAGCAGAGGGCACGACTTGCGATTTCGCTGGCAGAACAGCAGAAAATCGAACGCCCAATCGCGTGGCAACACGACGAGGTTCGCTTGCACATACCCCGGCGCATAGCCGGGCGTGGGGCTGGTAAGTTGGCCGTTTCGGCACGCGGTGCGGACGTCGAGTGCATTCGAGAAAGTCATGATTGAAGTATCTCGCGGATGGTCAAAAACGGTTGCATATACGCGGCCCACGACAGCCCA
Source organism: Limnoglobus sp. (assembly GCA_043785305.1). Classification (GTDB taxonomy): domain Bacteria; phylum Planctomycetota; class Planctomycetia; order Gemmatales; family Gemmataceae; genus Limnoglobus. Next base: position 1,854 of record JAYVXI010000091.1, read on the forward strand.
TCGACAGTCGCGGTCGGTAAGCCCGTGACGCCATCGACGAGCGGACCTTCGCGCACCATTTCGCGGAGGTTTTCGCGTTCGCGATCGGGGTCGAAAAAATCCGCTGACGATGGGGTGTCAGTCAGTAGCATCAGCCCCGCCGCCAGTGCGTAGGCACCCCAGTTACTGACGCCCGCCACGATGAGAAAATCGGCGGGTACGCGACAATGAACGAGGTCGCCGTTCGGGATGTTTTTCACGATCGTTTCGTGCGCGATTTTACCCATGCCGATCTCGTTCCCGCCATCGCCGATACCGACGCTCGGGCGAAGCGCTGCGAGTATGCAGTTCTGAACTTCGAGATATTCCGTCATGTCGATGCCTCGCATCGTGCGACAACGACCGTCCGCACCGGGGCCACCACGTTCGATGGCAATAACGATCGGGTTCGTTAGCTCAAAGTTCGACGGTAACACTTGCTGGCAAGCCAGCACGACGGGTTCTTCGCCATGAATCTGCACGCGATAACCGAGTGCAATTAATGTGCGTGCGAGGAACACCGCTCCGAGTGGGCCGTCGGTCTCGAACGCGGGCGGTGTGGCACTCGGGATGTAAAACCCCGTGAAAATTGCGACGTCTTTCCGGCCATCGTTCAAGAGGAAATGGCACGCGGCCTCGAAGTCGCCTTCGGTGGCGGCGAACAAATTATCGTGCGGATCGCGCGCCAACCCGCGTTGCCCCGGATCGACTTGCACCGCAGCCAAAATCGCTCGTAATTTATCGTCGCGCTTCATACGCCCCCGGCATTTAACAGGTGAGCGAAACGGCCTCGCCAGACTTTCGGCACGTCGGCCGTGAGCACGATTGGCTCGGTTTTCGTCGGGTGCAAAAACGTCGCGCGGCGTGCGTGTAGCGCGATCGATTCGCCGAGCGTCGTGTGGCTGCCGTACTTTTTGTCGCCAGTAATCGGCGCGCCCCGCGATGCGAGTTGCACGCGCAACTGATGCTTTCGCCCCGTTTGCGGCGTCAGTTCGAGCCAAATCCAACCATCGTGGCGAGCCTTCACTTGGTAGTGCGTGCGTGCCAGTTTCGCATTCAGCGTATCGGGCGGCACGACGAGTACGCGGCGTTCGGCATCGTCGTGAAACAACCAATCTTCGAGCGTGCCCCACGGTTTTTCAAACGCATTCGCACTCTGCGCGATGGCCCAGTACACCTTCTCCACGGCCCCTTCGCGGAACTGTTCGCACAGCCGCGCGGCCGCCTTGCTCGTACGGGCAAACAGCAACACACCGCTCGTCGGTTTGTCGAGTCGATGGACGACGCCGAGGTACACCTTGCCCGGTTTCGCGTACTTTTCTTTGAGATAGCTTTTCACAAGTCGATCGACGGTTTCGTCTTCGCCATCGAAGTGCGCACTCGGCCAGCCCGCCGGTTTGTTGACGGCAATCACGTGATTGTCTTCGTAAAGCACGTCGAGGAGTTCGGCGAAATCGCTCATGCGGATACCGACGTTAGCAGCGGGGCAGGGCGTCGCTATATTATGGGTAACAGGTACAAACGGGCATGGTTCAAAAAGAGGTGTTTTTGGGTAGCAGGTGCGTCCTTCGTTCTTCATGCTTCGGTAGCCGCAGGTCTTTAGCCTGCGCGGGGGCAAATACCCTCAAAAATCAGTCGTGGCGAGTCTTCGAGACGCGACGCGATCCGCCACAACGCTCATTCCGGGCGCACGAACCGTCGCGTTTCGATGACTCACCACGACCCTCAGTCGTTGCCGGTGGAAAACGCCGACTAAAGACCTGCGGCTACCAGAATTGGCAAGATACGGCAACTGCTACCCCGGTTTAACCATCCCGTATTCGTTCGTGTAACTCCCGCGTAACGACTGCCAACGAAACGGTTTTTCCCCTCGTCTTCTCATCGTGCTTCCGAGTAGAATCGGGGGCAGGACAGCCACTTCCGCCTTTTACCGTTGAGGTCTCTCATGCGTAAACGACTCTCACTCCTGATCGTTCTGCTCGCGTGCGCCAGCCACGCGCAAGCCAGTGGCTTTCTAATACCCGAAGACAAAAAACTGCCGCCGCTCGCGATGGTGAGCCACAAGGTTGCGGCCACGATCGACGAACAAGTGGCGACGACGACCGTCGAGCAAATCTTCCGCAACCATACGGACCGACCGCTCGAAGCGACGTTCTTGTTCCCCGTGCCGAAGGGCGCGAGCGTCAACAAGTTCTCGATGTGGATCGACGGCAAAGAAACCAGCGGCGAACTCCTCGACGCGAAGAAAGCGAACGCCATCTACACCGAGATCGTTCGCCGCACGCTCGACCCCGGAATTCTCGAATACATGGGGACGGACTTGCTGAAACTGCGCGTGTTCCCGATTCCCGCGAGGGGCGATCAGAAGGTGAAATTGCAGTTCACGTCGATCGCGCAGAAAGAGGGCAGCGCGGTCGAGTACATCTACCCGATGCGAACCGACATCCAGGCGACGCGGACGCTCGAAGCGTTCTCGGTGAGCGTGAATATCAAGTCCGCACACTCGATTCAAAGCGTTTACAGCCCCACGCATTCGATCGTGCTCCACCGCAGAAGCGACCGCGAAGTGCTCGTCGAGTTCGACAAGAATCAGGCGACGCTCGACAAAGACTTTCAGCTTTTCTACGGAAGCAGTAAGCAGGAAATTGGCATCACGCCGATCTTTTACCGGCCCGTTTCGTCGGACGATGGCTACTTCATGATGCTGATCGCGCCGCAAACCGAATCGGTGAAAGCGCAGCGAATCCCGCGCGATATCGTGCTCGTTCTCGATAAGTCCGGAAGCATGTCGGACCTCAAAATGGCCCAGGCGAAGAAGGCACTGAAATTCTGCCTGAACAACCTCAGTGAGAAGGATCGTTTCGCGATGGTGAGCTTCGCTACGGTGGTCGATAACTATCGCGATGAACTGTCCCGTGCGACGCCCGACCAACTCGAAAAGGCGCACAAGTGGGTCGACGATCTCCGCCAAAGTGGCGGTACGGCAATCTTGCCTGCGTTGAATGCGGCACTCGGGTTCCGCCCGAAAGACGAGGGGCGTTCGTTCAACATCGTGTTCTTCACCGATGGCGTGCCGACGGTCGATGAAACGAACCCGGACCGCATCATCAAAAGTGTCGCTGCGAAGAACAGCACCAGCACGCGGATCTTTACGTTCGGCGTCGGCGACGACGTCAATTCCTCAATGCTCGATCAACTCGCCGAATCGACGCGGGCCGTCAGCACGTACGTGCGCCCTTCGGAAGACATCGAAGCGAAAATGAGCAGTTTATACGCGAAAATCAGCCATCCCGTCATGACCAACGTCCGCCTCACGTGCAGTAACGTGCGGCTTCACGGCATCTACCCCGTGCAAATTCCCGACCTGTTTCACGGCAACCAACTCGTGCTCATCGGTCGCTTCAGCGGTCGCGGCCCCGCCACGATCAAGCTGACGGGACAGGTCGGCAGCGAGACCCGCGAGATCGTCGAAGAAGTCGATTTCCCCTCGCGCACGACCGACGACAAATCGTTCGTCGAACACCTCTGGGCACGGCGGAAAGTCGGTTTCATTCTGGATCAAATCCGCGCCAACGGCGAACAGAAAGAACTCGTCGACGAAGTCGTGGCGCTCGCGAAAAAGTACGGCATCGCCACGCCCTACACGAGCTACCTCGTCGTACCCGACGGCCCGATGCCCGTCGCAGCACCCGGTCGATTCCGGGCGAATGGCATGGCACCTCAACCTCAAGGCGTAGGTGGTGGGTTCGGTGATGGTCGATCCGGTTCCATTACTGCCCAACCCAATACAGGCCAAGTGGCCCAACAAGCGGCAGGGAAGGGCGATAAAGACGGAATCACCTCGGCACGCGGCGAGTTGCAAAAACAGCAAGTCGAACAGTCGCTGAAGGCGTTGAAACCCGAAGACAGCAAGAGTGTCATTGCGGAGTCGCTCAAGAAAGCGCAACGCGATCAGGATAATTACGACAATGCCAAGAAAAACTACGAAGGTGGCAAATTGTCGTCGAATCAGACCGGCACACTCGGCGTCGATTTGTCGCTCGCTTCGACGAGCTTACGCAACCAGAATCAACTCTCGCAAACCGCGAACCGGGCCGCTTACGGCCGCAACTGCGTGGAAGTCGGCGGCGTCTGGATCGACGACAAGTTCGACAAGAAAATGCCGATCGTCGCGATCAAGGCCCAAGGCACTGCGTACTTCCGCATCCTCGAAAAACAGGCACAAATGAAGGACGTCTACCGCCTCGGCAACCACGTCCTCTGGGTGACGCCCAACGGCAACGCCCTCGTGATCGACCCCAAAGAAGGCAAAGACACCCTCACCGAAGAAGAGATCGACAAGCTATTCGCAGCGAAGTGAGTTCAAGTGGCGAGTGGTTGGTGGCGAGTAAGACTTCTTGTCGCACAACTAACCACTATCCACTCGCCACTTGCTTTGTAATTCGAGGACAGCTAACGCAACCGGTCGCGCCGGTGGCGACGCAGAGTGCCGGTCACACGGGCGAGTTACCGCTCACAGCTTCATGAAGTTGCTAGGTCGCGCCAGCACACCGAAGAAGGACTAAAGCAACCCCAACTGCGACTTGCACTTAACGAACATTTCATCAAGCGAAAAGAAGTGAACCGCCTGACCATCGGCAACCCGAATGTAATCCACGGCCACATGACTGCAACCCTTACCTTTCGCAGCATCCAAGATCAGAGTCAAACCCTGAATGTCATCTATTTCAAAAACGAACTCGTATCCGAGCTTCACGGCACTATCAGCAGCAAGTTCCATCTTTTGGTAGAGCATGACGCAACGCCCAAGGTTCCCGAAGTCTCCGATGGCTACTTCCTCTCTCATTTCGAGTGGATCTGAGCCGGGGTTGTTCGCCAAAGCGTAAAACGGGAAGCCGAAACTATTCGTGTCCATCATGTGTTCCTCTATGGTATGGTCCAGCTCACTGGGGTTAAAAATTATTTAACTTTTATGTCTTTCATGTGTGAATAGACTGTCAAGGGAACCGACGTTCAGTAGTTATTCGTAACGTATACGTTTCCCGTACTGAAGTCAAATCCAATTCCAATCAACTAATTCTCCGACCGGCCGCCCCTCAAGTGCTCGATCAATTTCGGGCGAAGTTGCGGGCATTCATTGTCGCGTTTTTGTTTCCGTCTCCGTTTAGCCGTGCCGCGTAGTCTTCGGTGCGAAGTGCGGATACGATGTTTCGGACCACAACGCGATTTTCAGGTGGATTCACGCCCCACGCTTCGCTACGCAAAGCCTCCGCGGCGCGGCGAAACGAATCCCGATTTGGCCGCACCCACACGAACACCAAGAGTCAAAGAATCCAAGACGATCCGACGTAAGTCGGAATTTGCGACGTGTCGTGAAGTGTCGTGAAAGTGTCTCCCAGTGTCGTGAAAGTGTCTCCCAGTGTCGTGACTTGCGCCGATTCTCGAATCGACCCCTTTCGACATAACCCACGACGAGAGTTCGATATCCGGAATACGGAACAGCGGATCGCGATCAAAAAGCCGCGATTTTGGGTCGCGAAAACCGAAAAAACACCCCAAAAAACGGTTTTGGGGCCTCCGCAATTGCGACTTACGTCGATTCTGGCCGCAGATTTTCGATCATTTCTCGAATCCGCACGATTCCACTGGCATTTTCTACACGTATCTTGGACAATCTCAAAAACCTCTCAGGAGCCATCGTTATGTCCCAGATCGATCGTCGTTCGTTCCTCACTGTTGCGGGTGCTGTAGTGGGCACGGCGTTATTCAGCCAGCCGAGCCAGGCCGCCACGGAGGATGACTTCGGCGGTTTCACCGTCGGCGTGCAATCGTACACCTTCCGCAACTTCAACTTGGAACAGATGCTGAAGAAAACGCAGGCACTCGGCCTGAAGTACGCCGAGTTTTACCGTGGCCACATCCCCACCGATAGCAGCCCGGAGAAGATCACCGCCTACAAGAAACTGTGCAAAGAGTACGACATCACGCCAATCGCGTTCGGCGTCGAGAACTTCTCGAAAAACCACGATAAGAACAAGAAACTGTTCGATTTCGCAGCCGCTTTGGGCGTCAAACACCTGAGCGCCGACCCCGACTTCGACAGCCTCGACAGCCTCGATAAACTGGTGGCCGAGTACAAAATCTCGATCGCGATCCACCCGCACGGCCCCGCCGGTGGCGGCAAGATGCACCGCTGGTCCGATGCCGAGTTCATCATGAAAACGGTGAAGAGCCACCACGAACTGATCGGGACTTGCCTCGATACGGGCCACTTGATCCGCTCGGCACAGATCGGCGTGAAGCTCGACTCCGCAACCGAAGTGCGAACGATGGGCGCACGCAATTTCGGCTTGCATTTGAAGGACCACGACAACAAGCGGAAGACCGATGTGCCTTACGGCGACCCGACCGGCGTGCTCGACGTTCTCGGCGTGCTGAAGGCTTTGAAGGAAGTGAAATTCGCCGGTTACATCAGCATCGAATACGAAGCCAACGCCGACGAGCCTTCACCCGATGTCAAGAAATGCGTCGAGTATCTGAAAGAAACCGTCAAGAAACTCGGTTGAACCTCTCATTCTCGAACCTTTCCTCTATAATTAGATCAAATGCGTACCCCGCTGCCACGGTCGGCGGGTCTGCCTTCCTTACGTTTCACTGTGATCGGTATCCATCGGAGCTACTTTCGGATGACGCCCGAGCAAATCGCTGAACTTCGCGCGCATCGTTATAACGCGACTGTCGTTTACCTGAAAAAACTGCATACAGACCTCATGGTCCTGCGAGTCAAACCCGATTTCGCACGCCCCAAACACGAACCGGGCCAGTATTGCACGCTCGGCCTCGGCAACTGGGAACCGCGCGTCGAAGGCTGTCAGCCCGATAATTTGAAGCCCGACGAGCTCACCAAAATCATTCGACGCTCGTACTCGCTCAGTAGCTCGATTTACTCGGAGCCTGGCACGTTACGCGACATGTCGCAAGACGACTGGATCGAATTTTACATCGTGCTGGTTCGCGAGAATTCGGACGGCGGCCGCGTTCCCGCACTGACACCGCGACTATTCGCGCTCCAGCAGGGCGACCGCGTACAGATCGGCGAAAAGATCGTCGGTCACTTCACGCTCCACAGCGTATATCCCAACGATAACGTACTGTTTCTCGGAACGGGCACCGGCGAAGCGCCGCACAACTTTATGGTGTGGGAACTGCTTCGACGCGGTCACACGGGCAAGATTCTGAACGCCTGCTGCGTGCGTTTTAAGAAGGATTTGGGATACCTGCCGACGCACCATCAGTTGATGGAGCAGTACCCGAATTACAAGTACGTTGGGCTTACCACTCGCGAAGCCGAAGCGGGTCGAAAGGTGTACATTCAGGACGCGATCACCAGCGGTCAGATGGAAGAAACGCTCGGCGACACGCTCGATCCGGCACGAACGCACGTGTTCTTGTGCGGAAACCCGAAAATGATCGGCATCCCCGCGAAAGACCGCGAGACGGGGCATTGGTCGTACCCGCAGCCAACCGGCGTGATCGAAATTTTGGAATCTCGCGGATTTCGGGCCGATAACGCGGCCACGAAAGTGGAAGGAAATATCCACTTCGAGAAATACTGGTAACTAGCGAAGGGATGGCGGACGTGGCAGACGCGAACGAGATGATCGGTGGCTACCGGATCAAGAACCAGGTCGGTTCGGCCGGGCAGTTTTCGCAGGTTTACGAAGTCATCGAACCGAATAGCAATCGGCACTTTGCCATGAAAGTGCTTCTGCCCGAACACGCCGACAATTCCGAACACCGACGGATGCTGTTCCACGAAGCCGATGTCGGCATCAAAATGCGGCACGAAAACGTGATTAACATCATCAAAGTCAGCAAATCTGACGCGACGCCCCACTTTATTATGGAGTACTTCCCTTCCGGGAGTTTGGGGGGGCGACTGCGTTCAAAAGATCCACGCGATAAAGAGTTCCTGAAAACGCAAGCGAAAAAGATCTTCAAACAGATGGCGACCGGCCTCGCGTACATGAATGCCAGCGGCTACGTTCACTGCGACATGAAGCCCGACAACATCCTGGTCAACGCGCTCGGGCAGGCGAAAATTATCGACTTCGCCATCGCTAAGAAGATTGTGAAGCCATCGTTCCTGTCCAAGATGTTTCGCAAGAAACGAAGGCCGATGGGCACGCACAGTTACATGTCGCCAGAGCAGATCAAAGATGACTTGCTCGACGGTCGCGCCGACATTTATAGCTACGGTATCACGATTTACGAACTCGTTGCGGGGCGTCCACCGTTCCGTGGAGCGAGCAAGCAAGAAATTCTCGCAAAGCATTTTCTCGAAAAGCCAGCATCGCCCATCGGTTACAACCCGGATATCACGGAAGAGTTTTCGTCGTTCGTTTTGAAGCTGTTAGCGAAAAAACCGGATGACAGACCGAAGACATTCCACCAGGTGCTGATCGATTTGAAGAAAATCAAAGTGTTTAAATCCGTTTACGAAGAACCGGAAGACGATACTTATTGATCGGTCTGCTCGTTGCAACGTTCCTTACCCGTCGCTGTTGGTGAATGATGGTCCCCGAAGCCTTACCGTTCGAGCAAGATATTCACGAACTCGAACGGCTCCTCGAAAAGGTCGAAGCGAGTGGCGCGCACGGCAACGACGAATACAAACAAATCCGTCGCGAGTTGAATGCGTTATTGAAACAGAAGTACGCAAATTTGACCGCATGGGAAACCGTACTCGTTTCGCGACATCCAAAACGACCGCAATTCCTCGATTACGTCGATCTTTGCTTCGACGAATTTACGGAACTTCACGGCGATCGAACCTACGGCGACGATCGAGCGATCCGTTGCGGTTTTGGTCGGATCGGCGAGCACAAAATTATGCTTGTGGGACACCACAAGGGACGAACGCTTCGCGAAAGGCAACAGTGTTTTTACGGTTGTGCCCACCCGGAAGGTTATCGAAAAGCGCTGCGGACGATGAAACTGGCAGCGAAGTATCGGGTTCCGATCGTCTGCTTGATAGACACGCCGGGTGCGTATCCGGGGATCGGAGCGGAAGAGCGTGGTCAATCGCAACTTATCGCGACGAGCATTTTAGAGATGTCGCGATTGGGAACGCCAATTGTGTGTGTCGTGATCGGGGAGGGCGGTTCGGGCGGAGCGCTCGGTATCGGCGTCGGCGACCGCGTGAGCATGATGCAATATGCCTATTACTCGGTCATCAGCCCCGAAGGTTGTGCGGGGATTTTGTGGAAGACCGCGACGGACGAAACGAAACCGAAGGCAGCCACCGCACTCCGGTTGACGAGCGCAGAGTTGCTCAAAAACGGTATCGTGGACGACGTCATTTCCGAACCTCTCGGCGGCGCGCATCGTTCGCCGAAGGATGCGGCGACATCACTGCGTGGTTACGTTCAACGGCAATTGACCGAGTTGTCGGTTCTGGATAACCGAACGCTGCTAGACTCTCGTTACGCCAAGTTTCGGGTGATGGGGCATTTTTCTCAGTAACTCGAACCGAAGCAAAGACAGCTAGAAAACGAGCGTATTCGGAGGCGCAATCTGAACATAATATACATTATCGGACGTAAGTTGCAGCGTTTGATCGTGTCCGATAATGTTCGTTATGTTCATTCAAGCCGTCCATTCGATCATTCGACTACCATGCAGCGGGACATTCCGAAATGCGTCCGAACGGGTGCGATAACTCGCGACGGCACGGCCGAAGGCGCTCCGCACAAACTTCTCGTTTTTGTGCAGTTACAGCCATCTCAATTCGAGTATACTGATCGAATTGTTGCTCGTTCGATTTGTAAATTTGACACGCTTGACCTGGAGTGGACTCGATGCCAGCACCTGCGAGCATCTCGGAGTTTTTGGACATCGTTCTGAAAAGTGGCGTCGCAGACGACGTCAAATTCAAGAATTACGTTCAAAAGCAAACCGAAGCGAAAGCAATCCCTCAAGACATTGCAAAGTTCGCCAGTATGCTCGTTCGCGATGGCTTGCTCACTTATTTCCAGGCCGAGCAACTTCTGCAAGGGAAGTGGAAACGCTTCTCTCTCGGCAAGTATAAAGTTCTCGAAAAGTTGGGCGTCGGGGGTATGGGTCAGGTTTTTCTCTGCGAACACAAACTGATGCGTCGCCGGGTAGCTGTGAAAGTGCTGCCTGCCGCGAAGGGTCTGGAAGATGCGTCGCGCGAACGCTTTTACAGGGAGGCACGAGCCGTGGCGGCGCTCGACCACCCGAACATCGTCCGCGCGTACGACATCGATCAAGATGAGGGCCTGCACTTCTTGGTGATGGAATTCGTCGATGGGATCAATCTCCAAGATATTGTCAAGAAGTTTGCGCCGCTCGATCCGACACGGGCTTGCCACTACGTCTACGCGGCGGCTGTGGGTTTGCAGTACGCCAACGAGATGGGCATTATTCACCGCGACATCAAGCCAGCGAATATCCTCGTCGATCGTAGCGGTGTCATTAAAATCCTCGACATGGGCTTGGCGCGATTCTTCCACGAAGAAGACGATGGCATCACCAAGAAGTACGACGAGAACGTTCTCGGCACAGCCGACTACCTCGCGCCAGAACAAGCGATCGACAGTCACACCGTGGACATTCGTGCCGATTTATATTCGTTGGGCGGGACGTTTTACTACTTGCTGACCGGCTCTGCCCCGTTTCCGGATGGCTCGATTGCCCAAAAGCTGCTGTGGCATCAGACGAGGGAACCGAGGCCAATTCGTTCGCTAAGGCCTGAAATTCCATTGGAAATTGCAGCGATTGTCGAACGTTTGATGAAGAAACAAGCGGCCGACCGGTATCAGACTCCGTCGGAGTTGATGGCAGCGCTTTCTCCGTGGGTACAGACACCGATTTCGCCTCCCTCGGATAAAGAACTGCCACGTCTCTCCCCTGCCGCGGCTGGCCCAAACAGCAGTTCGGCTCCGCGTGCGACGAGCGGGATCTTGCTCTCGGGTGGCAGTTTGAATGGCCAAGGTTTGTCGACTTCCGGCGAACTGGCAATCGGAAACTTGATCGGATCGTCTACGGGTTCGGCTCGAATTCCGACATCGGGAGAAATTGTTACACCCGATGGTATGCGAATCGCAACAGTGAGTTCTCCAGTATCGCAAACGACGGGCGAAGTGTGGTCGTCGTTGGACGTGGAAACGCAGGCCGTTGCGTCAACCGACACCCTGCCGAGCGCACCGAGGCGTTCTCGTAAGGAGTCGGCCGACAAACCGAAGCCGCGTGGCAAGCGATTTTGGGGTCTGCTATCCCTCGCTGTTCTCGTTGCGATAACGGCTATGGGGATCGGTGCGTATCTGATTTTTCACACACCGGAAGTGCAACCGAAGCCGCAGATCAGTTATCAGTTGCTTTACGTGACAAAAGGAACCAGCCCTGGCGATCCCGCCGTCACATTTCCATCGCTCATCCGAGCAATCGGTAAAGCGAAGAATGGCACCACGATACAAATCCTCGACGACAACCACGAAGAACAACCGTTCTTCGTCAACGCTGCAGGGCTTAAAGATTTGACGATTGAGGGCGGAAACGGTCCCAAAATGGTCGTATGGACCCTGCCCGCGACTGTCGAGAGTAAAGAACTTCCCAAAGCATTGTTCGAGATACGCGGGGCCGATGGAATGAAGGTTCGCGGCATCACGTTCGATGCGGCGGGTCGTCTCGACTCGGCACTTTCCGTCAGTCGCCTCGCTACGGATCTCCGCTTCGATAATGTCGTCGTGAAGGGTGCCAAAGTTTCGGGAATTCACGTCGAACGCGGCTCGTCCGATCCGGCACGTCCGCTCGTATTCGACAACGTCCGCGTGTTGGCGAACGGTTCGGAATGCGGCATTCGATTCGGACAAACGGGGTCGCAATCGCTCGTTTCCAACGCGAACATCACCAATAGTCGAATCGAAGGCTCCGCACGCGCTGCCTTCCGGTTCGAGAGTCCGTCGGCGGGCGTGACCCTGTCGCACAACCGCGTTTTCAATTTCCAACTCGGCATCGAATGGCTTCTCACTCAGCCGATCCCCGCAGTCAAACTCGCCGTTACTGAGAATACCTTTCACACCATCACGGAAGCCGGTATCAAAACCGAGACTCCTCTGGTGGCCGGATCGGTCTGGAACCTCACGCGGAATTACTTCGCGGAAACCGCTGCAATTGCCAACTCCAACGACGGCAATGCGAGCGGCTTCGTCTTCGCGGATAATGCACGGGACACACACTCGAAGGAGGGGAAGATCAATACGGGGAGTATCGAAGTGGCAGGGTACGAACTCCCCGACCCGAAACCCGAGTCGGATGCCACCTTCTTGAGGTATCCTGCAAGTTCCCCGCTGAAAACCGTCGGACCGAACAAAGTCTCCGTCGGCGTTCCTTGATTGTTGTGAAAGGGCGCATTTATGGGAATGCTCGACAAATGCAACACACGCGCGACTCGTTGGACGGTCTTTGCTTGGGCCATCGGTGGCGGTGTTTTCGGCGGCCTCGTAGGATTCTTCGGGTGGTCACAATCAGACATGCCTAACCTAGCCGTGTATTTCATCGTGCCATGGATGGTAGTGTTCTGTGGCGTCACAGGTGGGGCAATGGAGTGGCAGATGCCCTCGGAGTCGGACGATGACACTTCCTCTACCCAATCGCACGATTGAGGATTACTGACACTAGGATGTCACTCGATTAGCTTGCGATGACTACCAACGCTTTGCTAGACCCGGATGTCGCTCACATGCTCGCTTTAACGTGTTTTGCTGTGGCCGCTGATGGTGATGGCGATCCCGATGTTAGCCTTCTCGACGTCGGCGATGGGGCGATTGACATTGAGAGTGCGTACCGAGTCGCCGCGATCCGTGAGGGTTGCGTCGGCTTCTTTGCCGCGATGGGGATAGAGTAACATCACACCGGGATGATCGCCGCCGGTGGCTCCTAAGCTCATTTTGTACAAAGCCTTCACTTCGATTTCGGCGACTTCCACGTCTTTGGTGGCGGGGCTGAGTAGGCCGAATTCGGTGTGCGGGGCGGTGCCCGTGTGATCGCCAGTATCGGGCTGAAACGCGAGCCGGAGCGTGTAAGTACCGGCGGGGATTTCCTGCTTGCGAAAGTCGATGAAGACCTTCGGGAAACGGATCGCCGCCACGATGGTCGTCTCGGGAATTTCGCGGTAGGTGAGGCCGTTCTTGACTTGATCCGCACTGCCCTTCCCTGGCAGTTCTTCGCGGAACCAGACTTCGCAAATCGCGTTGCCCGCAGCATCGGAAACGACTTCGCACGACTTCATCAGGATGCCACGCACGGCAACGGATAACTCCTCGGGTGGCGCGGTTTTTTCGGTTTTCGTACGGTACTTGCTCTCCTCCGCAACAACGGCAATTGCGGAAACAGCAAACGCGATCAAAAGTATCACCGTTCGCATTTATCGTTCCTCATCGGGTGGATCGAGCAGAATGCGGGCATTGGCTGCCAAGATCGCGTGGGCTTCCACGTCGATTTCGCAACGTCGCAGATCGATGCATTTCAACGATTCTTTGCTCGTTATCCAGTTTCGGAGAACGATCGCCACGGGTGGCAGAATCCGATTGCCGGCCAGGCTGAGCCGACGCAATTTGTGGAAGGCTTCGGAGCTCGCAATGGCAACTGCCCAACCCTCGTTATCGTCGTTGCCGATATCGTTGAAGGAAATGTCGAGCGTTTCGAGATTTCGCAGCATGGAAGATTGCGCAACTGACCTGAAGCCGTCATTGCCGATCGAATGGCCAGCCAAGTTTAGTTCGGTCAGCCCGGAAAGCGGTTGCGAATTCGCGAGAGCGAGCGCGCCCTCGGCATGGATCGCGTACTCGTCTTGTTGCTCATCGCAGCGCACGATCAATTCGGTTAGGCTGCCCAGCGATGTTGCGTTTGCGAGGTGCGCGATGCCTTCGTCGGAAATGGGATTGCCAGATAAGTCGAGCCGTTTCAACGATGGTAGCCGCGCGGTCAGGGTTGCAAAACGACCGCACGTATCGGGCCAAAGTTGGCAGTTTCGCAGCGATAACGTGCGAAGTTCGCGGAAGCGATCGTCGGGCACAAGCTCTTCGATGAAATTGCCGAGGCCGACGTTTCCTTTGAGATCGAGACCGCGCAACCGCGATAGCCACGGCACGGCCACGATCTCGCGGAGGAGCGTATTCGCGACGATCAAACGCAAGTCGACGATCGGTGCGGCACGTTCGAGTTGGCCCGCGTGCATCAAAAAATCGCTCGCCGACGTGTGGAGATATTCGACGAATCCGCGACGGAATTCCTGCCGCCCTGGCACGCCCGGAATCGACCACTTTCGCCGATTCGCGGCCTCGATCATCACCATCCGCTTCGCGAGTTCGATGTCGGTCGCACCCGCCGCCAACGCACACTGCCCGCGAATGAACTCCGCACGCAGCGAATCGTCGTGCTCGTCCAGCCAGTCGGCGAAAACCAACCGAGGCAGGTCGTCGTCGGGGTTCGCAATGATCGCGGCTAGAAACGCATCGGCTTCGGTCATCAGACATCTCCTCCGTCGAGCATGTCGTCACCATTGTGCGGTGCGTTCGTCGAAACCGAACATCAGATTGAAATTTTGCACGGCCACGCCACTCGCCCCGCGAACGAGATTATCCTCGGCCACCAAGATCAAAACCCGCCCGCGGACCAGCTTCACGCAGACATCGAGGTAGTTCGTGTGCGCACAATCTTTCGTCGTCGGCAACGTGGTTTTTACGCGGACGAATGGCTTCGTGCGGAAGTATTCGCGGTACAGCACGTGGAGTTGCGCCTCGGCGACGGGTTTCGTCGGTATCGCGTAAATCGTGCTGAAGATGCCGCGATCCATTGGCATCAGGTGCGGTGTAAACAGCACGCGAACGGGGTCTTTTGCGACATCGCTCAGCGATTGTTCGATCTCCGGCGTGTGGCGGTGCGTGCCGATCGCGTATGCCGAAACGCTCTCGTTGCACTCGGGAAAATGCGTCGTCAGCTTCGGCGTACGCCCCGCACCAGAGACGCCGGACTTACTATCGATGATGATGCTATCGCGCTCGATCAGATTCGCCGCGATCAACGGCGAGAGGCCGAGAATCGCGGTCTGCGGGTAACAACCGGGGTTCGCCACGAGCGTCGCCGTGCGAATCGCATCCGCGTAAATTTCGGGCAAACCGTAGACCGCATGGGCCAGGTTGACCGCGTCGCGATGCGGTTCCTTGTACCACTCCGTGTAGCTTTTCGCATCGCGCAAACGATAGTCAGCAGACAAATCGACGACGCGAATGCCGCGTTCGAGCAGCGCCGGAATCGCCTCCATACTCGCGCCGTGTGGCAGGCAACTAAACGCGCACCGCACCCCGCGTGCCTTCAGTGCGTCCGCGTCGAAGTTCTCCATCGCCAGATCGAACCGACCGGCCAGCACCGGGTGTTCCGCGGAGATCGGCTTCCCCGCTTCTTGCCGCGACGTGACCGCAACGACATCCGCGTTCGGGTGCCGAAGCAGGATTTTCAACAGTTCCACGGCGGTGTAACCCGTCCCGCCGAGAATCGCACACGAAATCTTGTCCATCGTTCACCGTTCGCGTTTGTAGGGATGGTTCAAATCTGGGTAGCAGTTTTCGTTTCTTTTCTATTCTGGTAGCCGCAGGTCTTTAGCCGGCTATAGACCTGCGGCTACCGACGAATGAAGAATGAAGGACGCACCTGCTACCCAAAAACACCGTTTTTGGAACCATGCCATGAAAACAGCCCGGCGAACGTTCGCCGGGCTGCGTTGGTTTGCGACAACTGGCTGTCAGTCGCCGTTTGTCGGGCGAATCACGATCATGACGCTGACGGTGCCCGGTTGGCGGTCTTTGCGTAGCTCGTGATACTGCTTCACGTCTTTGGAGAGCGACGGTTGTGCCCGCACGAGGGGCGGCAAGTACGTTAGCAGGATCGCCGATTTCTCTGGCTTCGTCGCTTTTTGCAAACTGCTCGCGACTTGATCGAGCGTGCCCGCTGCCAGCGATTGATTCGGAGTCGTCGCTTCGGGTTTTTTCGCTGCGGTCAGGTCGATGCCGAGGAGTTCGCGAAGGTCTTTGCGTTCTTGTTGCTGCCCCGATACCACGTGCAGCCATGTCGCGAGTTGTGGTGTTGTCGTCGCTGCCGACGATAGCCAGTTCGAGACTTCGGTTGCAGTCAGCATGTCGGTGTAGATGATCCACGTCGAGGGCATCTTGCGTTTCATTCGCTCGCCGGCGATCGTTTCGGTGATCGTCGAAATGCTCTGCGATTTCCCGGAAAGTATCAGCAACTCGGCGGCTTTCGCAGTGTCTTTCGCGAACAGATCGATTCGCGTATTCGATGCGATTGCCAGTTGATTGCGTAGCGATTCTTTGGCATCGTCGCGCTGAATATCGCTGAAAGGAAGCAGCATCGGCAGTTGCACGCGAAGCGAATCGATTGGCTTGAACGAATCGACGAGCGGCGAGCCGAATAATGTCCCCGCGTTCGCCGGTGCGATTTTCGCAACGGGTGCCGATGCGGGTTTTTCCACGATGGCCACACTCGGGGCGACATCGATCGACTCGAATTCGATTGGGTCCAAATCGTTGCCGCGATCCGCCACGAGAATCGACGTCTCGACGGGCGGCGTCGCGCTCGTGTCGCCCGAAGGTAATGCCAGAAATTGTTGTACTAACGCGGCTTCGCTGTTGCGATTTTGGGCGATGTAGAACGACGCACTCCCGATGAGCAAAAAGAAGCTCGCGGCGGTGGCCAGCGATAGCCACACGGTGCGACGATGCGAATCCGCCTTGGGCTTTGCAGGTGTCGTGTGCGTGTGGGCGGGAAGTTGGCGGACGCGAACCATCACCGATTCCGCCAGCGACTTCGGTGCCCGACAGACTGCGAATTGACGCAGCCGGTCGCGCTGCTCGCAAAGCACTGCGTAGAGTTCGTTCGCAACGGGTGACTTCGCAATCAGCGCCTGAAACGCGGGTCGTTCCGCAGCAGTCAGTTCGCCATCGACGGCGAGACAAACGAGTTCGCGTTCCAAATCGGGTAGCGTCTTCATTGGGGTGGTCCCCTTCTCCTCAAGAAATCGAATCGGTGTCGTTCGCCGACAATAATAATTTCAGTTCCAGCCGTGCCCGGTGCAGTCGGCTGCGAACGGTGCCGATCGGTACTTTCAGGAACTCGGCAATCTCTTCGTACTTCATTCCATCGATGTCTTTGAGCACCAGCACATTGCGATGCTCGGCAGACAATCGTTGAATCGCTTCGTGTAGTTGGATCTCGTCTTCGTTTCGTTCCATCCGCTCGTCGGGTCGTACGCCAATCGAGTGATCCGATGGCTCGGGGATCGACTGCCCGTTACGGTTTTGATCGAGGCTCACCACCGGACGCTTCTTGCGTTTCTGGCTGATCGCGGCGTTAAACGCGATCCGGTACAGCCAGGTATAAAACTCCGAATCGCCCTTAAACGAGTGCAGCGAAAGATACGCATTCAGGAAGGCATCTTGTGCCGCATCGTAGGCATCTTCGGGGTCGTTGACGATGCAAACGAGCGCCCGAAACAGCCGATCCTGATAGCGTAACACCAACGCGCCGAACGAGTTCGGCTGGCCGTTGAGACACTCGTCGATGAGTTTCCGGTCATCGATGTTCACGGCACCCTACACGCATAGAGATGGCCAGCGAACGTTTAGTTCCCGGCTTCGGTCGAATTTCAGCGATTCCACAAGCTATTGGCTTAGCATAGTGCGGCGTCACACCGCATTCGCCCCGATTTCCCGAACGCGCGAAGTTCCCTCCTGGCAGGGATATCGAACCGGCTATACTAATCAGACGTACCCTACCCACGCCGTGCGACAGCGAGCAATACCCGCCGTTATGGACAACCAGAATATCATCGTTCGCGGGGCGCGCGAACACAACCTCCAAAACATCAACCTCGAACTTCCCCGCAACTCACTGGTGGTCTTTACCGGTGTCAGCGGTTCGGGCAAAAGCTCGTTGGCGTTCGACACGTTGTATGCCGAGGGCCAACGGCGATACGTCGAATCGCTGTCGAGTTACGCCCGGCAGTTCCTCGGCCAGCTACCGAAACCCGACGTCGACTTCGTCGGTGGATTGTCACCAGCGATCAGCATTCAGCAAAAATCGGCGGGTCGCAATCCGCGTTCGACCGTTGGCACGATTACGGAAATCAGCGATTACCTACGTGTGTTGTATGCACGCCTCGGGCAGGGTTACTGCCCGACTTGCGAACGGCCGATCACCGCGCAAACCCGCGAACAGATTCTCGGGCGCATCCTCGCACTTCCCGAAGGCACGCGGTTCTTGTTGCTCGCGCCGGTCGTGCGCGGGCAGAAGGGCGAGTTCAAGGACTTCTTCGCCGACATGCTGAAACGCGGCTACGTGCGGGCCAGAGTCGATGGCAAAGTCGTTCGCCTCACCGATGATTTGAAGCTCGACAAGCGGATCAAGCACAACATCGAAGTCGTCATCGATCGGCTTAAAGTCGAACCGAAGGTTCGCACTCGCCTCGGCGAAGCCGTCGAACAGGCGCTGAACCTGGCCGATGGCTCGGTGATTGTGGCCGTGGAACCCGATGCACGCCCCACGAACAAAGATGAAGCCGAAGCCGAGGAAACGCCGAGCGAGGAGATTCTGCTCTCCGCACATTACGCCTGCACCTACTGCAATCGCAGCTACAGCCCCCCTTCCCCGCAACTGTTTTCGTTTAACAGCCCGATGGGTATGTGCCTCGAATGCGATGGCATCGGCAGCCAATATTCTTTCGACGAACAGCTACTGATTCCCAACCACAAACTCAGCGTCTACAACGGCGCGGTGATGGTCGTCGGCCCGCTCAAGGGGATGGGGCGTTGGCGCAAGCATATCTACGAGGGCGTCGGTTCGTCGCTCGGGATCGATCTCAAATTACCGTGGAGCGAACTGTCGCCGGAACACCGGCAGTTGCTGCTTCACGGCAGTGGAGATCGGCACATTGTTTGGGAATGGAAACAGCGTGGCGGCGCGGTCTGGAAACACGGCGGCAAGTGGGAAGGCATCGTTCCGCAATTGCTCTCGCAGTTCAAAAAAACCTCCGCCGGCCCGCGACGGATGCAGCTCGAAAAGTACATGCGCACCGGCAAATGCACCGCGTGCAACGGCCATCGCCTGAACCCGCAGGCGCGGGCCGTGCGGGTGGGTGGCAAAACGCTCGTCGAACTCGGTCGGATGCCAATCGGCGACCTCGTCGTGTGGTTCGCGGACATGGAAGCGAACCTGCCCGCCGTGCAGCGTTTCATCGCCAGCGAACTCCTCAAAGAGATCCGCGCCCGCATCTCGTTCCTGCTCAACGTCGGCTTGCATTATCTCAGTCTCGATCGTTCCGCACCGACGCTCTCGGGTGGCGAAGCGCAGCGTATTCGCCTAGCGGGCCAGATCGGTTCGGGCCTCGTCGGCGTGTTGTACATCCTCGACGAACCGAGTATCGGCCTGCACCCGCGCGACAATGAACGGCTGTTGCGTAGCCTCGAAAATCTCCGCGACATGGGCAACACCGTCATCGTCGTCGAGCACGACGAAGACACGATGCGGGCCGCCGATTACCTCGTCGACTTCGGCCCCGGCCCCGGTATCCGTGGCGGGCAGATCGTGGCTGCGGGCACCCCGCAAGAAGTCTTCGACAACCCCAACAGCCCCACGGGGCAGTACCTGACGGGTGCGAAGGAAATCGCGATCCCGAAGGAGCGACGCAAGCCGAAGGGTGGCGTACTGCGGATCGTCGGCGCGAAGCACAACAACCTGAAAAATGTGACCGTCGAGATTCCACTCGGGTTGTTCGTCTGCGTGACGGGCGTGAGCGGTTCGGGGAAAAGTTCGCTGGTGAACGACATTTTGAAAGAGGCGTTGCTGAATGTCGGCAAGTCGAACACCGACGCGGAAACCGAAGGCGAAGACGCCGCGACGCATTCGGTCGGCGAACACGATCGCATCGAAGGCATCGAGTGGATCGACAAAGTCATCGACATCGACCAGACGCCGATTGGCCGTACGCCGCGTTCAAACCCCGCAACGTATATCAAGGTGTTCGACGAGATCCGTTCGCTATACGCGAAGATGGCCGAGGCGAAGGTGCGCGGCTATCAGTCCGGGCGGTTCAGTTTCAACCGGCCCGGCGGGCGTTGCGAATCGTGCGAAGGCAATGGCTCGAACAAACTGGAGATGGACTTCCTCGCCGATGTCTGGGTGACGTGCCCGGTCTGCGGCGGGCAGCGTTTCAACCACGAAACGCTGCAAGTGAAGTATCGCGGCCAGTCGATTCACGACGTGTTGCAGATGGAAGTCGGGCAGGCGGTCGCGCACTTCGAGCACATCGCCAAAGTGCACACGATGCTGAAAACCTTGCACGATGTCGGCTTAGATTACATCAAACTCGGGCAGCCATCGCCGACACTTTCGGGCGGCGAAGCCCAGCGTATCAAACTCGCAAAGGAACTCTGCCGGCGCGGCACGGGGCGGACGCTTTACATCCTCGACGAGCCGACGACGGGGCTGCACTTCGAGGACATTCGCAAGCTGCTCGACGTGCTCCAAGGCTTCGTAGCGAACGGCAACACCGTCCTCGTAATCGAGCATAACCTCGACGTGATTAAGACGGCTGACTGGCTGATCGACATGGGGCCAGACGGCGGCGCGGGCGGCGGAATGCTGGTCGCTGTCGGTACCCCGGAAGCCGTTGCGAAAGTTCCCGAGTCGCACACGGGGCAGGCGTTGATCCCGATACTGTCACCGCGTCGTCAGTCCGCATCTAAGTCTGGGAAAAAAGCAAAATTAGCGAAGGTGGCAAAGAAGCCACGACTGCCGGAGATTTCGCACATCGACGTGCGCGGTGCGATGCAGCACAACCTCAAGAATGTCTCGGCACGCATCCCGCGCAACGAGATGTCCGTATTCAGCGGGCCATCCGGTTCGGGCAAAAGCTCGTTAGCACTCGACACAATTTATGCGGAGGGACAGCGCCGTTACGTCGAATCGCTGTCGAGTTACGCGCGACAATTTCTCGGCCAGATTCAGAAGCCGCGCGTCGAACAAATTACGGGGTTGTCGCCCGCAGTCAGCATCGAGCAAAAAACGACGAGCAAAAGCCCGCGTTCGACCGTCGGTACGATCACCGAAATTTACGACTACCTGCGCATCCTCTACGCGCGGCTCGGCCAGCGTTACTGCCCGAAGTGTCGCGTCCCGATTGGCACGCAAACGCGAGACGAAATCGTCGAGCGGATACTCGCGATGCCCGAGGGGACGAAGATCTACATCATGGCCCCGATCGAGCGCAAGGGTCAGGAAAAATACGAGTCGCTGTTCGATGAAATCCGCCGCTCGGGGTTCACGCGAATGCGGGTCGATGGCCGTTCGTTCAACCTCGACGAACCGCCCGCGATCGACCACAAACGCAAGCACCGCATCGAAGTCGTCGTCGACCGGAACATCGTGCGGGCCGGTACGCGGACCCGTATCGCCGAAGCCGTGGAACAGTCGCTGAGCCTCGGTAAAGGCGTGATGCTGATCGCCTATGTCGATCTCGAAAAAGACGAAACGCAGTGGGCCATCGAGAAGTTTTCGCAGCACCTGGCGTGCGATCAATGCGGCACGAGTTACGAGCCGTTGAACCCGCACAATTATTCGTTCAACAGCCCGCTCGGTTGGTGCCCCACCTGCGAGGGTCTCGGCTTCCAGCGCGGTGCGAACGCGAATTTACTGATCGGTGACACCGGGCTGACACTGCGGCAAGGCGCGATCTCGGCGTGGCCGTGGCTCGCACCCGGTTCGACGTGGCTGCGCGTCGCCGAGGGCTTGGCCAAACACGTCGGTTTCTCGCTCGATATCCCGTTCAGTTCACTCGAACCGAAGCACCAGCGAACGATCACCCACGGGACCGGCGACGACTGGATCGCACTCGCGCCAGCGGTACCCGCCGCGAAGGGAAAGAAGCCACAAACGCACAAATTCCAGTACAAAGGCTTCTTCCCGGCGATCGACGAAGCGTCGCGCGTGAGCTTCGTGTATCGGCAAAAACTCGAACATCTCGTCGACGAAGTGCCCTGCTCCGCTTGCCATGGCTCGCGGTTGCGGACCGATGCGGCCGCTACCCGTGTCGCAGGGCTGT
Source organism: Limnoglobus sp. (assembly GCA_043785305.1). GTDB lineage: Bacteria > Planctomycetota > Planctomycetia > Gemmatales > Gemmataceae > Limnoglobus. The sequence goes on from JAYVXI010000091.1 coordinate 24,064, forward strand.
CACTCGGCGAACTCTGCGACAAACCGCTGTCCGATGCGAACCGCGTTTTTGAAGAATGGAAGCCATCGACCGAGCAAGCCCGCGTCGCCGGCGAAGTGCTGCGCGAGGTTCGCAATCGTCTGACGTTCCTGATCGATGTCGGCCTCGATTACCTGACACTTGCGCGACAGGGGCCAACGCTTTCCGGTGGCGAAGCCCAACGCATCCGGCTCGCCTCGCAGATCGGCTCGGGCCTCACCGGCGTGCTTTATGTGCTCGACGAACCGACCATCGGCCTGCACCCGCGCGACAACGCTCGGCTATTAAAATCGCTGCAACGCCTCCGCGATCTCGGCAACACGCTCATCCTCGTCGAGCACGATCGCGACGTCATTGCGAGCGCCGATCAACTCTTCGACTTCGGACCCGGTGCGGGCGACCTCGGTGGCGAAATCACCGCGTTCGGTCCGCCGAAACAGGTACTCAAATCGAAGGCGTCACTCACCGGCCAATACCTATCGGGCAAGCTGTCGATTCCCGTGCCGAACAACCGGCGTATTTCTGTTAAAGCGCCTGCAAAACCAGTTCCGATTGAAGCCACCGAAGCCGACTTGCGTGCGGCATTCGAGTTCCCGGCGAACGAGTTTTTGACGATTCGCGGCGCGCGACAAAACAACCTGAAAAATATCGACGTCAGCCTGCCGCTCCGTTCGTTTATCGCGGTCACCGGCGTCAGCGGGTCGGGGAAAAGTTCGCTCATCAACGAGGTGCTGTTCAACACACTCGCACGCCGACTAAACCGCGCCCGCACCGTCGGTGCCGCCCACGACGAGATCACCGGACTCGACTTCATCGATAAAGTGATCAACGTCGATCAAGGCCCGATCGGCAATTCGCCATCGTCGAACCCAGCGACTTACACCGGCGTTTTCGATCTCATTCGCGAAGTCTATTCGCGGCTCTCCGAGGCGAAAGTGCGCGGCTACCACCCGCGGCGATTCAGCTTCAACCAGAAGGGCGGCCGCTGCGATGCCTGCGAAGGCATGGGCCAAAAGAAGATCGAAATGCACTTCCTCCCCGATGTCTGGGTCGAGTGCGACACGTGCCACGGTAGCCGCTATAACCCGGAAACACTGGCGGTGAAGTTCCACGATAAATCGATTGCCGACGTGCTGGCGATGCGGGTCGTGCAGGCGCTGGAGTTGTTCAAAAATATCCCGAAAATCCGCGTGATTCTGCAAACGCTCGCCGATGTCGGCCTCGGTTACATGGCACTCGGGCAGTCGGCACCGACGATGTCCGGCGGTGAAGCCCAGCGCGTGAAACTCGCCGCCGAACTCGCGCGACCGAGCACTGGCCGCACGATTTATCTGCTCGACGAACCGACGACGGGGTTGCACTTCGACGACGTGCGAAAGCTACTCGACGTGCTCCACCGCCTCGCCGATCTCGGCAACGCCGTCATCGTCATCGAACACAATCTCGAAGTGATTAAGACGGCAGATTGGGTCATCGACATCGGTCCCGAAGCGGGGATTCGTGGCGGGCAGATCGTCGCGCAAGGAACGCCTGAAGTCGTGGTGAAACAGGCGGCGGACAAGTCGCGGCCCATCTCGCACACGGGCATTATTTTGAAGGAGATTCTCGCGGCGGGGCCACACGTAGTACGCGAACGCTACGACGCGAAGGCGGCGAAACTCGCACTCGTTGGCGATATGGATATTTCCGAAGTGGGGAAAGATTCGCAGTTGCCTTGGGAGGAAAACGGCGAACGTTGGCACACGAAAGACCGCGTCACCACGACGGGGAAACCGTGCAAATGGGAGGGTGCCGTGCTCGCGTGGGTGAACGAGCGCATCCACGAATTCGGCACGTTTTCCGACACGAATTGGAACCACCGCAGCATCGTGGAAATCTCGGCCGCGAAGAAATCGAACGGCTGGTTCCTCCACGCGATGACGGGCCACGAGGCGTACTTGAAGCTCGTGTTCCGCGTCGGTCGGGGCACGTTCAAGGAAGAAATTCTAGGTGCGGAACTCAACTTGAAACCGCTCAGCGACACGCCGGGCCTCGAAGGCTTTTCGCGCGATAGTAACCGCGTGGAAATCACAACATCTCCGGGAATGCAGCAGGTCGTGATCGTCGTTCACAAGATGGCCGAGGTCGAAACCGCAGCGTTTTTGAAGTTTCTCCAGACGGCGGTCGCATCGTTCGCAAGCTTGCAAGAGAAGTCGCAGGGTAGCGTTGAAGACCACATGCCGTGGAAGAAAGACGGCGAAGCGTGGCATCTCGGCGAGAAAGGGTTCCCACCCGGTAAGGGGGCGAAGTGGGACCGCCCTGCCCTGCCCCTACTCTTGAAGCTCATCGGCGAGATGGTGCCCGATGTCGAAGTCAAATGGGATAGCCGCGAGCATATTTTGTTCAAGACGGCGAACGACGCGAAATCGTGGGGTTGGTGGCGTACGAAGGAGAGCAAGACGCTCGTTTGCAACTTCGTCATCAAGCAGGGCCAGTACAACCTCAGCCACGTCGAAGGTGCCGCACACGCGGCATCGATCGCCAACGAACGCTCCGACGGTACTGAAGTGCTTCGCCTCGAATTCACGACGGCAGACCAAGTGCGGTCTAAGCCGCTGCGCGCGTTTCTGAAAGAGTATTTCCAGTCGAAAGCGAAGTGATGCATCACTTCACGGTGAATTCGCGAACCACCATCGTTGGCTTCGGTTTCAGCGAATCCCGCTTCGTGAGATCGGTTTCAAATGGGTCGTGGACGCGATTGCCGCACGGGTCTTCGAGCCGATGATCGACGACGAGCCGATAACTGCCACGCAGCCACGGTCGTTTCGGCTGGAACGACCAGACGCTCTCGTGCGATGACAGTGCGATGTCACCATCGCACTTTTCGCCTTTGGAATCTTCGACCCAAACGAGCCGTAGCAGCAGCGCGGCATCGTGCGGTTTACCGAGCGATACGGTGAGTGTTCCCGCTTCGTTCGGCCCCGCGATTTTCCACTTCAACGGATCGACGGCTTGCCGGTCGGCAACACCGACGGCGAAGGTTTTGCGGTACCCATCTGTGAGCGGGTAGCCGTTGGCGTCTTCCCACTTCGGATCGACGATCAGCGTGAACGACTTCCCCGCTTCGAGTGCCGGCCCAAGATCTTCGCGCGGCTTGACCTCGCGCTTGATACGGCCCGGATCGAACAACAACGTGAAGCGTTTGCGGTCCGGCGACCAGAGTTCTTCGTCGAGTTCGAGGAACGGCATCTCGACGAATTTTTTGTCGGTGTCGCAGTACAAGCGAATGCGTTGGAAGGCCTCGCCGCGCGACATCGATTGCGAGAAATGCAGATACATTCGCAGCGTGTTTTCCGGCAGTTTGTCACCTGATGGAAAGACCGCCACCACACGCGAACGTTCGACGACCGGCTTCGGAATCGCGAACGCAAACTCGCGTTTGGTGTCGCCAGTCCAGATCGCGAGATAGTGTACGCCCGCCGAAAACGGGAACCGCGGCACGAAGCGTAGCGTGCCATTCGCGTACGAATATTGCCCCAACATCGGCACCCGTGCCGCAAGCTGTTCCGGCGTGCCATCGCCCGTGATAACTTTTAACGTCGCAGACCCATCCACAACTGGATTTGCAGCGAGATTCGCCACTTCGAGAACGTACGCCTCCCCCGGTTTGGCGATCAATCGAAACGCAGGGGATTCGAGTTGCGCGGCCACAACAAGAACGAGAATGGCGGAGAAGTGCATCCCATTTCCTTCGCAAAGTAGCGGCTGATTGTGCTGAGTTCGCAAGCCAAACGTTGCCAGATTTTGGATCAGTGGTGCGATCATTTCCGCCAATCATGCCAACCACCAAAGCTACTATACTCGACTGCCGACTGCGCCGGATGAACTCGAAAGATAACAATCTCTGGAGAATTCTCGTCCGTAAGTATGGCTTCTTTCCCTGTAGACACCGCCAGACACCGCATGAAACCGAACAGATCATCGAGTTGCTGTTGTCCTTTTATCTCCCGCGGATCGATGTCAAACTCAATTTCGTCAACCGTGAAAAAGTGGCAGTTAGCCTGCACATCAGAAACCCAAACTGACAATCGGCGATCGCACTCGCCGGGTAGTGGAAACGCCTGGGACGCATCGCCTGGCAATTCCGTGCGCTCATCATTTCGGAAGTACACCAGCGTGTAGCGAGCCGCACGAATCGCATCCAACATACGCTGCCAGTCGGCGATGGTAGTGCGAAGGACGTATATGTCTCGCCAACTGCCGTCAAATGTGAACTCTTCGCGAACAGTTTGCCATAAGGGACTATCCATTCGATAACCTCGCCACTGACTGGGCTGTCAAATTGTGATATGCGGCGCGGCTGAACGTGCGACATTAACTCGGGTTCCGCATTTCGCGTGCGGCGATCTCATCGGCGAAGAGTTTGCGTACGGTTTTCTTGGCCTTGTACTCGATGATCCACGGGAAGAATCGCGACAGGAACACGAGCAGTTTGCCGTCGAAGGTGAGCGTGACTTCGCTCTTGCCCTTGGCGAGCGCGTTCAGCGTCGCGTCGGCTACCTGTTCGGACGTCATCCCGCGTTTGTGGTCGAGGCTGATTTTCGCCTTCGCTTCCAGCATATTCTGCGAAAAGTTCGTCTGCGTCAGCCCCGGATTGACGACCACGACATCGATATTGTCTTTCGCAAGTTCCGCACGAATCGCCTCGCTGAACCCCGCCACCGCGAACTTACTCGATGCGTATAGCGAACGCGCGGGTAACGCACGCCGGCCGACGACCGACGAGATATTGACGATCGCCGGCGTCGTGCCTTGCTTCAGGTGCGGAATCGCGAGTCGCGTGATTTCGCAGAGTGCGAAGTAATTCGTCTCGAAAATCGTGCGGAGAATCTCGGGGTCGGAGTCCATGAAGTGCCCCGTTGCGCCGATGCCCGCGTTGTTAATCAGCACGTCCAGCCCGCCGAATCGGTCGAGTGCCATCTGCACCATTCGCTGGCGGTCAGCAGGGTTGCAAATGTCCGACGTCACAGTTTCGATGGTGCCGTTGGCCGCACGAATTTCGGTGGCGAGTTCGTCGAGCAAATCGGCCGAACGCGCCGTGGCGATCACCTTCGCACCGCGTTTCGCGGCATCGACGGCAATCGCGCGGCCAATCCCCTGCGATGCACCCGTAACCAAGATTCGTAAACCGTCAATTTTGCGGCGTGCCATGCTTCACCTGTAGTTTGTTTTCTACCATTATCATTACGAAACGAGCGGCCAAAACGCGACAAGTGCCGCGCCTTCGACGAGCGAAGGTTTGACTGCGTTGACGGTCGCACCGCCTGTAACGAAAGGGTCACCCATGTCAACCGTCGCGTTCGTGAATGCCAAGGTCGTCCTGCCCGATGGCATCGCGAACGGGTGGAGCGTGCTGTGCCACGATGGCCGCATCGAATTCGTCGGAGCGGATTGCACGATCCCGACGGATGCCGAACGCATCGACGTTTCGGGTAAATACCTCTGCCCTGGCTTCGTCGATATTCACGTGCATGGCGGGGGCGGTGCGGATTTTATGGATCTCACGGACGATGCGTTTCGCACCGTGTGCCAAACCCACGCCCGGCACGGTACGACATCGCTGACGCCGACGAGCACCGTTGCCACGACCACAGAATATACGCGATTTCTTGAACTTTGCGCACGATTTCGCAATCAGCCTACGGGTGGTGCAAGGGTGGTTGGCTGTCATCTTTACGGTCCGTATTTTCTGCCTGCCGCGAAGGGCTGCCACCCGAACGCGGAGTTCCTTACGCCGCACGCCGACGATGCCAAAGCGTACGGCGCGTTCGATGACTCGTTTCCGTTGACTGTGACGATCGCGCCCGAACTGAACGGTGCGGAGGAACTGACACAGGCCTGTCGCAAGCGCGGCGTGCGCGTGAATATCGGCCACAGTTATGCCACGTTCGAGCAGGTCGAAGCCGCGGTCGGTTGGGGGGCTGCACACGTCGATCACCTGTTTTGCGCGATGTCGGATCGAGCGCGATTGCGGCTTCAGCAAGCGTTCCCCATGCGCGCCGGCGTGATGGAAGCAACGCTGTTTTTTGAACGACTCTCAACCGAGGTCATCGCCGACGGGAAGCACCTCGACGATTCGCTATTGCGACTCGCGTTCAAGCTAAAAAATGGCAAGCTCGCACTTGTCACCGATTCGATGCGTGCGGTCGATAGGCCCGATGGCGAGTATTGGTTCGGCCCAGCAGATACCGGCGAGCGAATCCGCAAACAGTCCGGCGTCGGTGTTACGCTCGATGGCAAGGCGCTCGCTTCGGCGGTCATGGGGATGGATCATGGCATTCGCACGATGATGCGTGCCACCCGCGCCCCCGCACACGAAATCATCCGCATGGCGAGCCTGACACCGGCCACGATCATCGGCCTCGAACGCGAACTCGGAAGCATCGACATCGGCAAACGAGCCGACTTCGCGGTGATGAATTCCGATTGGCACGTCGAGAGCGTTTACATCGGTGCGAACGTAGGACACGCAGCTCGCGTTTAACGAATCTTACCGACTACTTCACTGCGTCCCAGTTCGCAAACACAACGGCAAGAAGCGTCGGATATTTCATGTTCTCACTTGATTGTTTATCGGCGATTCTGCGAAAATCGCGATGAGTTACACCGTCTGTAACGATTTCGCTTGTTCTGAGTATCCGATTGTTGTCGGTACCGCTCACTTGAGGGTTCGACGGAAACGGGTACAACGATTATGGTGTGATGGTAGGGATAGTGCCACATACCTGCAAACTCGATCCGCAACCGGTGTGAAAGGAGTCTTCCGATGACCCGTTCTGTTTGTTTGCTCGCCTCGGCCGGGTTGGTTCTACTTCCCGACGGCGCGACGGCGTTCGGCTGGCGGACTCGCCATTGCCCACCTGCGCCGATGGCATATGTCGCACCGGAAATTGTCTTCCTTTCGCCGACGTTGCCTTACATCCCAATCGGCTCGTACGACTACTGCCCGCCGGGCACATTCTCGCAAAATGCGCCAACTTACGTTCAAGATGCGTGCCCTCCGAACGTCGTCGCGCCGATGGCTCCGCGTACTGCACCAGCCGCGCCGCCGAAGGTGATGGAGAAGCCCAGCGTTCAAGCACCGGATACCGACAAGCCACCCATTCGCCCGGCCACGTTTGCCACGCCGATGGAAATCCCACTCGAAAAATCGCTCGCACCGCCACCTCGCCCCGTCGAAGTCGAACCTGCGAAACCGCTACCACTCGAGACGATTCCCAAGACCGATTTACCGAAGAACGAACGACCGCAACCGGTTGTTCCAAAGATCGAACTGCCACCAATCGAACAACCGAAACCGACCGTCCCGAAGATCGACTTGTCATCGTTCGATCTACCTCCGATCGACCAACCGAAGCCATCATCGGAGATCAAGATCCCCGAAATTAAGCTGCCCGATGTGCCTCCGATCGCGCCGACCGGTGGCATTTCGACCTCGCGTTACAGCCCCGAGAGTGGCAAATCGCGACCGGCAATCACGATGCTACCCGTCGAATCGAATGGCAAACGGGTCGTCGACGGAAAATGGAAGATCGGCTTCTACAACTACTCGGATCGCGATCTGAATTTGGTAATCGACGGCACGACGATGACGCTGCCGAGCAAAAACTCGTTGAGCGTTTCCGTCGGCAAGACCTTCACTTGGCGCGTCGGCACCGCACCCGATGAAACCACAATCATCGCCAACGACTCCGCCGGCTGGGAAATCGTAATTAATCCGTAACATGTTTATTGCTGAAAACGCAACGAGCGTGGAGAAGGCAAAAGCTTCTCCACGCTCGTTGCGTTAGAAAATGGAACTCACCCCATGCGGTCGGCGGCTTCTTTTTTCATTTCCTTGATGTCCTCTGGTAGGTGCGGTTCGGGTCGGCCGAGGACGTCGCCGCAGACTTGATATTTGAAGTTGCCAATGGTCAGTTCGTCGCCGGGGTTGAGTTTGCCTTCGATCACGCGCTTGCCGTTGATGCGCACGCCGTTGGTGCTGCCCAGGTCGCGGATTACGAGGTAGTCGTTGACTTGTGCCAGGCAACAGTGGCGGCGCGAGACTTTTTTGGAATTCAGTTGCACGTCGCACTCGGCATGTCGGCCGAAGAGCAAAACGGGTTTGTCGATGAGGATGCTCGGGCCATCGGTTAGCGAAAGCAGGTGTGCGGGCATAGGGGCGTCGGGCTGGAGGGAATAAGTATGTCGCTAACATACCCCGAAGCAATGCGATGGGGAGGGCAAAAGTCGCGACTCGGTCGGAAGGCTGCGCGTGCGGGCATCGTCAAGCGTTCGGCATTCTGCTAAATTGAGGTGACGTACGCTGTTACGCTAGGGAACTGAACCGCATGACCGATCTCGTCTATCAACGCTGCATTCACCCGCATTGCGGAGCCACGGTCGAACTTTCGGATACGACGTTCCACTGCCCGAAATGCGATGGGTTACTCGATGTCGCCTACGATTGGAACCGGCTGCCCATTCCAAAATCGCTGAAACATTTCGAGTCGAAGTGGTCGAACCGCACGCACCCGCTCGATTTCTCCGGCGTCTGGCGGTTCCGCGAACTGCTGCCGTTCGCACCCGATGATAAGATCATGACGATCGGCGAAGGGCAGACGCTCTGCCAACGTGCCGACACCGTGGCGCAATTCGTCGGCTCGAAGCCAGGAAATTTGTACTTGCAATACGAGGGAATGAACCCGTCGGGTTCGTTCAAAGATAACGGCATGACGGCGGCCTTCACGCACGCATCGATGGTCGGCGCACGCCGGGCCGCGTGTGCGAGTACGGGAAACACGAGCGCCAGCCTCGCGATTTATTGCGCCACCACCGACATGATGCGTGCCGTGATCTTCATCGGTTCGGGGAAGATTTCCTACGGCAAACTCTCGCAGGCACTGGAACACGGCGCTCTGACCATCCAGATCGCAGGCGACTTCGACGATGCACTACGGCGCGTGCAAGAAGTCTCGAAGCAACTCGGCATCTACCTCGTGAACAGCATCAACCCCTTCCGCCTCGAGGGGCAGAAGACGATCATGTTCCGCATCCTCGAAGCACTGCGTTGGGAAGTGCCCGATTGGATCGTGGTGCCGGGCGGCAACCTCGGTAACAGCTCCGCGTTCGGCAAGGCGTTCTTCGAGTTGAAGGAACTCGGCCTGATCGACAAGATGCCCCGCCTCGCGGTGATCAATGCGGCAGGGGCGAACACGTTTTACCAGCTTTGCGAAAAGCACAGCGTCCGCTGGAATGCGGGCGAGCCGAACAACGATGTGATCGATTCGTACATGAAACGAATGGACGACACGAACTCGCGGGCCGACACGTTGGCGAGCGCGATCGAGATCAACCGTCCGGTGAATTTGCCGAAGGCACTGCGTGCGCTCGAACGCCTCGGCGGCGTCGTCCGCGAGACGACCGACCAGGAAATGCTCGATGCAAAGGCGAAGATCGGGGCAGGCGGTCTCGGTTGCGAACCGGCCAGCGCCGCAAGTGTCGCCGGGCTACAGAAACTCATTCGCGAAGGTATAATTTCTCCCGATGAGCGCGTCGTCTGCGTGCTGACCGCACACTTGCTCAAAGACCCGACCGCAACGGTGGCGTACCATAGTAGCGACCCGAAAATGTTCGAAGACGTCCTCGGCAAACGCGGCGTCAAACGCGCCTCGTTCGCAAATCGTGCGGTACAAGTACCAAACGACCTCAGCGAGATTGTGAAAGCCATCGAGTTGTACGCATAGGAGCCGCGCCATGACGATCACCGTAACGAAGCAAGAGTTCCGCGAACGACTCGAAGAGCTACTCACGCTCGCGCAAGGCGGGGCGGAAGTGGTCGTGCAAGTGCCCGATGAACCGGAACTGCGTTTAGCCACTTCGGTACCGCGCCGAGAGTGGATATGGAACATGCACCCTGGTGCCTACATTGCACCCGATTTTGCGGATCCGCTGCCCGATGAGTATTGGGAGGAACAATCGTGAATGTGCTACTCGATTCGCACGTTTTCATCTGGCAAGATACGGATGCGACTCGGATTACGCCGAAGGTCATGTCTATCATGACGGATCCTGCCAACCGGGTTTTGTTCAGCGTAGCAAGCATCTGGGAAATCGCAGTCAAGATTCAGATCGGCAAATTGAGGCTCACGAATACGCTTGAGATCGTACTTGCCCAACAACAAGCTAAAAACAGATTCGCGATTATTTCTATCACTGCCGAACACGCGCTTCGTGTCGGGCAGTTGCCGTCGATTCATAAAGACCCGTTCGACCGGATGCTCGTTGCCCAAGCGCTCGTCGAAAATGCGACGATCCTCACCGACGACAAACTCGTTCGACAATATCCCGTTTCTACAGACTGGTAACCCACGACCATGAAAACGAACATCGCGATTCACGGGGCCTGCGGGCGGATGGGGCAACGGCTCGTGGCACTGGCCAGCGAAGATCCGCACTTGCATATTGTGGCCGCCGTCGATTCACCGCAGCACCCGAGTCTCGGGCGCGATGTCGGCGAGATTTCCGGCGTCGGCACCCTCGGCGTACCCGTCACCGGCGAGATTCCACTCTCGACCCGCGTCGATTGCGTCATCGATTTTTCGGTCCCGGTTGCCACGCTGAAGATCATGCAAGTCTGCGTCGATCGGAAGTTGCCACTCGTCGTGGCGACGACGGGCTTCGAGGCCGAGCAGAAATACGAGATCGCCGCCGCCGCCCACCACACCGCCGTGCTGTTCTCGCCGAGCATGAGCCTCGTCGTTAACTTGCTTTTCAAACTGACGAAGTTGACCGCCCAAACGCTGGCCGGCAAGGGCTTCGATGTGGAAATCATCGAGCGACATCACCGTTTCAAGAAAGATTCGCCGAGCGGCACGGCCGCACAATTCGCGAAGATCATCCAAGACGAAATGCAACAGAAGCGGATTCTGCACGGTCGCGAAGGGATCGTCGGCGAACGCCCATTCGATGAAATTGGCATGCACGCCGTGCGTGGTGGCGACAACGTCGGCGAACATACGATCATTTTCAGCTCGCTCGGCGAAACGTTGGAACTCGTCCACAAAGGCTATAGCCGCGATAGTTATGCACGCGGTGCCCTCGAAGCCGCAAAGTACCTGGCCGGCAAGGGCGCGGGCCTGTACACGATGAGCGACGTGCTGGGTTTATAGAAACTGACACCGCATCGTCAGTCGTGCGATTCCCCTGCCCACAGATAGCCCTGTACGTCACTCCGCTGCACGATGTCTACAGGCTGTCGCGGATAGTCTGATCCCTCGAACGCATCGAGCACGGCCAGACAGTGTTCGTTTACTTCCCACAATTCGCCGAATATCGTCATGCCATTCACGTCATCGCGGATCATACCGTAGTATTCCCCAAGGTCGATGATCCGATAGTACGGCAACGTCCGCGCTGTGCCGAGGAACTTCCCATCGGTGACCAAATGATGGTTCGACCATCCGCGTTTGAGCGAACCATAAAAGAACAGAATCATTTTGCCTCTCGCAATCGATTGGGGGTACACTATTCTCACTTGCTCCCACCATTCCATTCTCCGAGATACGGCCATGTTCGACGACTCATTCGCAATCGATCGCCGGACGGCATTCGCAGTGGGTGCCGGTGCGATTGTGGCCGCAAAACTTTCTGCTGCCGATACGATTGAGCCTGCCAAAGCCGAAGGCTACACCGACCGAACGAGCTACCGGCCCGGCGACGAACTGCGGTTGCACGTATCGTGTACGGCCCCGACTTACGACATCGAGATTGCCAGGCTCGGCGAAAAACGCGAAGTCGTCTGGTCGAAGTTAGCCGTGCCCGGAGCGGCGTACCCGGTGCCAACGAATGCCTCGTCGCACGGCTGTCAGTGGCCTGTCAGTTTGAACTTCAAGATTCCGCACGACTGGCGTTCTGGCTATTACACGATCCGCCTCGAAACGACGTCGAACAGTGGCAAACCCACTCGCACGGAAGAGTTCTTTATCGTTCGCCCACGCCAAACGAGTACTGCCAGGATCTTGCTGCCGTTCTCGACGAACACTTACAACGCCTACACGAACTGGGGCGGCTACAGTTTGTACGGCTATCACGCCAAGCACAAAGTCCAGGGACGGCGCGTCTCGTTCGACCGCCCGCAACAGTCGCAGTTCGCATCGTGGGAAGGGCCGTTCGTGCAGTGGGCCGAAGCCAGCGGTTACGAGATCGACTATTGCTCGAATGCCGATTTGGAATTTCACCCGGAACTGCTGGAGAAGTACAAACTCGTCGTCAGTGTGGGCCACGATGAATATTGGTCGTCGCCGATGCGCGACCACCTCGAACGCTTTATCTGCGAAGGTGGCAACGTCGCGTTCCTCAGTGGAAACACTTGTTGCTGGCAGGTCCGCACCGAAGACAATGGTCGCGCGCTCACGTGCTGGAAGCAAAACTTCGGAGACGATCCGGTTTATAAATCTGGCAATATGAAACTGCTCAGTTCGCTCTGGAGCCATTACCTCATCGGCCGGCCCGAGAACCAACTGACGGGTGTCGGCTTCTTGCATGGCGGCTATCGCAAGAGCCACGGGCAGTACATGAACGACCCCGCCGAATACACCGTGCATCGACCCGAACACTGGCTGTTCGATGGCACGAACCTCAAGCGCGGCGATGTCTTCGGCGGGCAGGACACGATCGTCGGCTACGAGTGCGATGGCTGCGAACTGGTGTGGAAAGACGGTCTGCCCATGCCGACGGGAAAGGATGGCACGCCGGAGAACTTTCAGGTACTTGCGACCTGCCCCGTGAAGTGGCACCCCGACGATTACGAATGGTACGAAAAGAGCGAGAAAGGCCGCATCGGCAACGCCACGCTCGGAACTTACACACGCGGCGGCACCGTGGTGACAACCGCCAGCACCGACTGGTCGCACGGCCTCCGCGGGAAAGACCCCATCGTGATGCGGATCACGAAGAACATCCTCGACAAACTCGGGCGTTAAAATCGCCGGAGCGAATAGTGCGAGGCGTCGATGTGCGACGGCGTTTCGCTCAGGAGTTCGCTCACCAATCGGCCTGTGCCGGTGGCCATCGATAAGCCGAGCATCCCGTGTCCGGCGGCAATCATCACGTTCGGCAGCGTTGGGCTGCGGTCGATGATCGGCTTGCCATCGAACACCATCGGACGCCAGCCCCACCACTCTTCTTGCACCGGTTCGCAGGTCGGCTCTTTCAAGTAAAACTCCGCACCGTCGCGCAGGAGTTTCAGGCGGTCGCGGTTCATCGTGCTGTCGTAGCCCGCAAATTCCATCGTCGAACCGATGCGGTAGCCGCTTTGAAACGGGCTGACGGCGACGTGATGTTCCTCGAATATCAGCGGATATTTCGGGCAGATCGTCGGTCGCGGCATCGTGATCGAGTAGCCCTTCCCCGGCACGATTGGCACTTTCACGCCGAGATGTTGGTTCAACAACGGCGTCCACGAACCGGTTGCCATCACGAACGCATTGGCTGCGAACTCGCCGCGATTCGTTTGCACGGCGGTCGCTTGGCCCGCGTTCGTTTGGAAGCCAGCGAACTCGCAGTTTTCCACGAACTGCCCGCCCGCCTCTTCGATGACTTTCCGCCAACCGATCATTAAACGATCCGGCCGCAGTTGGGCATCGGATCGATACCAGTACGCCCCCGAGACGGCATCCGGTTTCAAAGCCGGTTCCATCGCTTGCAACTCCTGTGCATCGAGGCGTTGCGCGGGCATCTGGAATTGCGTGCGAAGCAGTTCGTCGACCGTTTCGTAATGTGCGAAGGCGTGTTTCGTGTGGAACACGAACAACATGCCGTGGGTGTCCCACTCGCAGTCGATGCGCTCGCGTTCGATCAATTCGTTGTAAAGTTCGCGTGAGGAATTCAGCAGCGATTGAATGCCGATGGCGGCGCGATTGCGGTCCCGCGTGTTGCACTTACGGGCGAAGCGCAGGAACCAGCCGAGGTTCGCGAGTACCGTCATCGGTCGCAATTTGAGTGCGGAGTTGCGCTGGAAAATGGTCTGAAGTGTCGACCAAATTGCGCCGGGTCCGGCGTGCGGGAGGATGTGGCTCGGGCAGACGTACCCGCAGTTGCCGTGCGAACACGCCCCGCCCACCGTCGATTTCTCGATGACCGTGACGCGCCAACCGGCCCGCGTCAAGTAGTAGGCACACGCCGTGCCGATGACCCCACCACCGACGACTACCACCGTTCGCGCATTCATCAGTCACACCGTAAAAAAAGCGGATAAGAACCGTCATTCTTATCCGCTTTCCACGCTGTGACTATTGTTCGCTTACGACTTCTTCAAAGCCGGCATCGGTGCGGGCTTCGGTGTGGGTGCCGTCGTCAGGGGGAAGTCGTCGGTACGGAACGGGACGGCGGGCAGGCCCGCTTTATTCCCGAAGTTCAGCGTCGGCTTCGCGAAGTTCACCCAGCCGTAGCGCACCGCTATCGGCTTCGCGACGTCGCCCGATGTGACGACGATCGTTTCGCCTACGATCTTCGCCTTCGCCGGTTTGAAGACCTTGTCGTCGCCGCAAACGGTAAAGCCCGTGAGCGTTTCCCCGTTGGCGACGAGTCCACCACCGACGTGATCGAAACTCAAAATCAGATTGTCGCCATCGACCTCCACGTTCTTGTAAACGGGACCGCTGTACTCGACCTTATGACCGTAAGCGAGCGCCCGTGCCGAGAGTGCGAGTCGCACGCCGACGGGTTCTTTCTGTTGTGGGTGAATGTCGGTTTCATCGCCGGCATCGGTGATGATCGCGATACCGACGTGCTTGAGAACCTTCGTCGCATGGTACTGCGAGTCGCGGAGTTCGGCATAATCGACGCCGCTCGAACCGCCGCGGAACGGCGCGAGTTGCACGCCGATGAATGGGAAGTCGTACCCCCACTGTTTGCGCCAGTCGGCAATCATCGCGGGGTACAACGTGTAATACTCGGCAGCTTTGCCCGCGTTCGATTCGCCTTGGTACCAGATCGCACCTTTGATCGCGAAGTGCTGGATCGGCGCGATCATGCCGTTGTACAGTGTCGTCGTGGTCGGCGAACTCGAAGGGTTACCGGCCTTTCGAGGCTGTTGCGGAGCGGGCTTGCCGTCAGCCTTGGCCTTCTCGGCAGCGACTTTCCAATTTTCGAGCGACTTTTTGTAGGCCGCCTCGGCCTTGTCCGGGTCGTAGTTTTTCATCGTCGCATCGTGCTGATCGACGTAATACTTGAGTTCCGGTTTCGCCGAAAGTGCTTCGCGGCTCGTCCACGACTGACACGAGGTGCCACCCCAATCCGATGCGATCAACCCGACGGGGACGTTCAACGCCTTTTGAATATCGCGACCGAAGAAGTACCCGACGGCCGAGAACTCTGTGACGTTTTCCGCGTTACATTCGAGCCATTTTCCTTCGGTCTTCGACACCGGGAAATCGTATTCGGGCTTCGCAGAGGGGCGATTCGGTACGGTGAACAAGCGGATGTTCGCGTTCTTCGCAGCTTCGGCAACCTTCTCGCTTTGCCCTTCATTGGTCAACTGTTTGACCTTCCACTCCATGTTCGATTGACCCGAACAGACCCAGACTTCGCCAACGGCGACGTCTTTGAGTTCGATCTCGTTTTTGCCGTGAATGCGGAGTGTCAGTCCCGTGGCCGCGTCGGACTTCGGGAGCTTCACCGCCCACATGCCTTTGTCGTCGGCAGTGGCGGACGCATCGCTTTTGCCGAGCGTCACTTTTACCTTTTCGCCCGGTTCGGCTTTACCCCAGACGGGGATTTCGATGCCGCGTTGCAGCACCATGTGATCGGTGAACAGCGGGTGCGGTTTGACGTCGGCACGAGCCGTAACGCCAAGAGTGAGGGCGAAACCGACTAAAAACAAACGACGCATGAGGGAGGCTCCAACAGGGGAAGGTGGGAACAATCGGCGGTGTTCAAAATGTAATCGGAACGCCTGCGAGATGCAACGACCGAACGGAGATTCACACCAAAATCACGACTTCGCGACACTTCGCGAACGTAATGCTTCGACGAATTTCGCGTGTTCCGGCGACGCGATCCCTTGCATCAGCGTTTGAAGCACGGCCGACATATCGGGCCCGATGCGAGTTTGGGAACGGTCCGGGAGTTTGAGACTGTCGTGCTCATTGCTTATCCTACGATGCTCATTTTTTAAGCGGCACCCTTAATAGCGATTATTATACAAAAATATAACATTACTATAAAAAGCAAAATAAGACAGTAGTATGATTGGTATGGACCAATAGTCACAAACATGCAGATCAAATTGATTTTAAATACTGAGACAGCTGCAATTACAAAAGTCAGATAGATATACGACGGTGCCAATTGCCTCATCTGCTGGAATATTGATTCGTTGTCTGAATTCACGTTTGAAATGTCGAATTGCTCGATCAGAGCCTTCCCCAAAATCTTTGTTTCGTGAGTACGAAAGTCCATCAAATACAATTGATAGTCTGGCAAAGTCCCTGTGCCTTGCCAAATTCGCAATAATCGTCTGATATGATTGTAGCAAATAAAGAAACTAAATGCAAGTGTAACATATAACATAAGCAGCCCTTATGTATTACGAAACCCACGTTTGGGAACGGTCCGAGTGTTTGCCAGTGTCGAACTCATGGCGTACCCACCTCGTTGCGTTTCTGTCGCAATCCGTTTATGAAGCGTGCATGTTCATCGGAATGAATTCCTCGCACGAGCGCCTTCAGCAGCGCCTGCCTGTCGCGTTGCAGTAGTGCCGTCGCGTTCAGCCAGAGTCCGGGGAACGCGACGCTTTTGTGAATGCCGTGCCCGTCGGGTTGTTGCCGTACGAACAGGCCATCGCGTAGCAAAAACCAGTCGATCGCTTCGTCGTGGGTTCGCCACACGATGTACTCGGAGACGCCGTTTCGCTGATAGGCAAGCATTTTCCGATTGAGGTCGATGCTTGCTGTCGTCGTGGCGATCTCGGCCACCAATTCGGGCGTGCCGTCGATGTAGCTATCGACGAAGGCTACGCGACCGCCGAATTCGGGCCGCACGAACATGCTCACATCGGGTTGCGGTTCGGTGCGATCATCCAAGCGAACGGTGGCATTATCTCCCACAGTCACTTCGAGTGTGGCAAACCAGTATTGGATGAAACACCCGATTAAAATCGCGTGCGGTTCCGCGTGATCGATCGTCACTGCCGGTGGCATGTAGACTTCTCCGTCGATGAGTTCGGCCTTTTTGACGTGCGTCATCGCGGTGTAGCGTCGCTCGAACTCGTCGCGCGTGAGTCGGTCGCCCGATGCGAGTTTGGGAATGGTCCGGGAGTTTGCGAGTGTCGAACTCATGGAAACGGCTCGATGGGTAAGGTGCCGGAAAGCTGGTCGAAGTTGGCGGGGCGTGCGCCGAGGACGATCTGCGTTTGTACGTCGTCGTTCCCGCGGCGCACCGTCACTTGGATGATCGTACCGGGGCGCATACCGCCGATGAGTTGACGCACTTCCTCGAATTCTTGCGGCTGAATCGGCCCGACTTTTACGAGCGAATCGCCCGCTTTCATTCCCGCATTCGCGGCCGGCGTGTTCAACTCAACGACGCTCAACGTCATCGTGCCGGAAGTCACCCGTACGCCGAGATAGCCTTGCCCGAACGGGTCGGGGGGCGGCGATTTCGGCACGGGGGCCGCCACCGCAGTGGCGGCAAAAAGCATCGCGATCGTCAGTGACCGCACCATATCACGGCCTCCAGTGGCAACAGATTACAGGCCGTAAAACTTCGCGGCGTTGTCGTGCAACAGCCTCTTCTGATCGGCCTCGGGGCGACTCTTAATAATCACTTTTAGTGCCGTCAGCCAGTCCTTGTACGTTCCGGCGAGTAAAACCACCGGCCAATCGCCGCCGAACATCACGCGGTCTGGCCCGAAGGTGTCGAGAATGTGATCGACGATGGGGGCGACGTCGTCGGCCTTCCATTTGCCCTTTTCCCAGCCATTCGCCAGGAAGCCGGAGACTTTGCACACCGCGTTCTTCTTCGATGCGATGGCGGCAGTGCCTTTCTTCCATGCCTCGGTTTGGGCGGCGGTGAAATTCTTATTCGGGTTGCCGCAGTGGTCGAGAATGAACCGCGTGCCGGGGCATTCGTCGATCAGTTTCGCAAAGTCGGGCAGTTCGGCAGGGCGAAGGCACAAGTCGTAGCTCAGGCCGAGGTCGCCGAGAAGCTGTATCCCTTTCACGAATTTCGGATCGAGGCAATACCCGGCTGGCGTGCTGTCCACGTGCAGCACCTGACGGATGCCTTTGATGTACTTGCTACCCCTAAACGGCGCAACGTACTTCGCGAACCCGTCCGAGTTCGGTCGCCCCGAAACGACGGCGGCACACGTCGGCGTCTTTTCGCTCTTGCACAATTCGAGCAGATAATCGACTTCCTTCTGCTGTTGCTCGGGCACCACGTCGACTTCCATGTACACCGCCTTCACGACGTTCAGACCCTCGGTGGCGCTGGCGTATTCCTTCGGCGTGAAGTTGTGATCGAAATCGCTGCCGGCCTTCAGCCAGCCGAGTTTGAACTGCGTAAGATCCCACAAATGCTGGTGCGTATCGATCACGGCAGGCATAGAAGCAGCTTCCTTGGCGGTGAGGGTGGCCACCGCGAGCGGTGCGACGGCGGTTGCGGCCAAAAAGTCGCGACGGTTCATGTGCGGTCCTCGTAGAATTTCCTTTTATCGTAACATCTTGGCACTCTCTTGTGTAGTTTAACGCAATACCGTTGTCGCACCACCTGCTGTTTTTTATCGGAACCGTTTCACCATGCCTTTGCGAGTTCTCATCACCGGATCGGCAGGGCGTTTGGGGCGGGCCGCCGTCGCGGAGCTTGTGTCACGCGGTCATCACGTCATCGGTTTCGACCGCGTTCCGACGCCCGGACTTCGCGATTCGATCGTGGCGAACGTCACCGATGCCGCTGCATTGGAAGCAGCGGCGGTCGATGTCGATTGCCTCATCCATCTGGCCGCCTCGCCGGACGATGCGAAGTTCCCACGAAGCAATCCACCCGACGATGGCGACAATTTCATCGGCGAACTCGTCCCGAACAACGTGATGGCCCCGTATTACGTGATGGAAGCGGCGCGGAAAGCGAACGTCGGCCGCGTAATTCTGGCCAGCACCGGCCAAGTCGTCGATGGGCACCTTCACGCGGGTCGAATTCCCGTGAATGGTTCGACTCCACCCGACCCACGTTACCTCTATGCGTGTACCAAAGTGTTCCTCGAAGCGCTCGGGCACGTTTACGCCAAACAGCATGGGATGACGGTGCTTGCCGTGCGTCTCGGTTGGTGTCCACGCGATCTCGGTCAAGTTGCGGAGATACAAAACAGCGAACTCGGGCAGGATGTTTACCTCAGCCCCAACGATGCTGGCCGGTTCTTCGCGTGTGCCGTCGAAGCCATCACGCTACCGTCGTTCACGATCGTCTATGCGACGAGCCAACCGCCGCATCGCGTGCGTTACGATCTCGCAGAAACGATGCAACTCATCGGGTATACTCCTCAAGAACGATGGCCGACGGGTAGTGCCGAATTCGGTTATGTTTCTCGATAACAGGAGAATTTCGATGGCGGTTCGCTTCATCATGATCGGTGGCTTTTTGGGTGCCGGGAAAACAACGACCCTCGCAAGATTGGCACGAACTTACCAGGAACGCGGGCACAAAGTCGGTCTGGTCACGAACGACCAAGCGAGCGACCTTGTCGATACGAATTCCCTGCGTGCGCAGGGCTTTCGCGTGCAAGAAGTCGCCGGTGCCTGCTTCTGTTGCCGCTTCGACGAACTCGCCACCCGCATCGGCGAACTGCAACAAGCGGACCGGCCCGATATCATTCTCGCCGAGCCGGTCGGCAGTTGTACCGACCTCGTTGCCACCGTCGTGCAACCGTTGAAAGACCTTTACTCCAGCCGCTTTGAAGTCGCACCGTACGCGGTGCTGTTCAAGCCGAGCCACGGTTTACGCATCCTGAAAGGCGAACAAAAGTCCGGCTTCTCGCCGAAGGCTGCGTACATTTTCACGAAGCAACTCGAAGAAGCCGACGCCATCGTCATCAACCGCATGGACGAACTCTCGCCCGAATCCGCCGACGAACTCGTCGCACTGGTGACGGCACGCTACCCCGGCACGCCGATCCTGCGCGTCTCGGCCACGACGGGTGACGGCTTCGAGCCGTTCATGGAATTGCTCGCCAGTAACGGTCAGTTTGGACGCAAAATTCTCGACATCGATTACGACATTTATGCGGAAGGCGAAGCCGAACTCGGCTGGTTGAACGCCAGCATCCGGCTCGAATCTGCGAAACCATTTTCGCTCGATTCGCTGTTGATGGATGTGGTATCGCGACTGCACGAAGTCTTGAATCGAACCGAAAGTGAAGTCGCACACCTGAAGGTGATCGGCCAAGACGATGGCGGCGCGTTCGGCGTGGCCAACGTCATCAGCAGCACCAGCCCCGCCCAGCTTTCCCTACCATCGAATTGCCAAACGACGGCTGCCGACCTGATCGTCAACGCACGGGTCGCTATCGACCCGAGCATCCTCGAAGCCGAAGTCCGCAGGATCGTCTCGCAAGAATGCGATCGCCTGGCGATCACGCCCACATTCCGCCAATCGCAAAGCCTACGCCCCGGTCGCCCCACCCCCACCCACCGCTACGCCGAAGCCCGTTAATCGATCGCAACCACCTCGCCACCCGCACGGGTCGCGAGTGCGGGCATGATTGGGTTGGCGGTGTAGCGAAGGAGTCGCACGCTGCCATCGGCGAAGGCGAAGTTTGCGCCGCCGGTGTGCGGACTCCAAAAGTGAAACATGCCGCACGGGTCGTTGAACCCACTTGCCGCCATGAACGGATAATTCCCCGGCCCGCACGTCGATCCGCTGACGATCGGCTGCAAGTTCGGTTCGCGCACGCCGAGCACGAGATCCATCGACCCACTTCCGCCTTGGCCGATGCCGGCGTACCACCAACCGAACTGAATATCGTGGCTCGCGGGGCGTTCGCCGATCATCAATGTATTGCTGGTGCCATCGGTAATGTCCGTGAAGCGAATCCGCGAAGTCGAAAACAATACACCATCTTTTTTGAAACTATCAGTACCGGAAACGCCGAGGTAACTCGTCAATGCGACGGGTAGTTTCGTAATCGTTAAAATGTGTGTCGTGCGCGTGCGGTCGTCGCTCGGGCAACTGAACGCAGGCATCGGCGTACTGATGAGCGTGTGCGGCGGATTCGCGAACGGAATCGGCTGGATTTGAAACGCCGGGGCGACCAACGCCGCCTCATTGCCCTTCTCAATCTCCGCCAAAATCGCCACCTGCCACCCCGTGAACCCCAACACATTCGGGTTCGGGAACGGCGGCAGTGGGATATGCCCCGGCGGCAATGCCCCACGACTATCGTGATAGTTATGCAGCGCCAACGCGAGTTGCTTCATGCGATTCTGGCAATCCAACCGCGCCGCCGCCGCACGCACATTCTGTACAGCCGAAAGTATGAGGCCAATCAGAATGCCAATGATGGCAATCACAACGAGAAGTTCGATCAGCGTGAAGCCACGATGTGTATTTCTATTCATGGCGAGCGGTGGGTGTAAGCCCACTGATCCTTCCCGTATCGTGCGCACTGTAACGAACAGATAAAATTCAGACAGGATTTACAGAATCTACAGGATTGAAAAGAATCTAAACATGAATTTCGTCTTCATTCCTCTCTACAAATCCTGTTAATCCTGCTAATCCTGTCTATTCTTTAAAGCAAGCCACGCCCTTCACGCTCAGCACGATCGTACGGATGCCACCATCTTCAAAAAACACCTGGCACGGGCTGACGAATTCGCCGACGCGACCGATGCGGACTTTGCATTCGAGTACGATTTCGCCGTGTGCAGGGATCGGTATTTGGCCATCGAGCTTCGGACCGAAGCAAGCGACCGCGCTTCAGGTCTCGGCCGCACCGATCACGCGCAAATTCTGCGACGAGGCATTCGTAATTCGGAACCGCACATCGTGTTCGCCAATCGGCAACGTGCCGAGGTCGCGATCCGGTTCGTGGACCGTCAACGCCTGCCCAAACGGCGGCTCCTCGACGTGCGTGACGTACTCATACCCCGCCACCGCCAACAACGCGATCGCCACAAACGCACAAATTCGAGATGCCAGGAGCATTGGGGAACCCAAAAATGAACGGACAGGATTAACAGAATTTGCAGGATAAAAGAATGCTTAGTCTTGGATTGAATCCTGTTTCATCCTGCAAATCCTGTCTAAAATCCTGTTTAGCAGCGGGGCGTGAACGCACGAGAAACGCCGATCACGAACCCGCCGTGCCCGCAGGAGGCAACGCGACCGCTCGCGGATAATATCGACGACGAATATACGCGGCCAACAACCCGAGCGCCGCGAAGACGGGAATGGAGATGTACAGATACATCATGTAGCCGGTGCGAGGCAAAGGTGGTGGAGCAACGCCTTCAGGTTCTGGAAAGCCGAAGGCGGTCAATGTAAATTGGACAGGTTCAATACGATCGTAAGACAGCATTTCGTGATCCACTGATTCATTTTGAGAAAATTGTTTGTTATCCACACTTATAGTTGTTGTGCAAGTTGTTATGATTTCGGTAGGCAAAGTCAGTTTGTTATTCCATTTGTATGTTTGTACTGTATGAACTGTACATACTTCGCCGTGTGCAATATACGTTTGTGTCAACTCTACAGGAAGCAAATGATGCTCGACGTCGAGTTTAAGTGTCGATTTGCAAACTGCACTAACAGGTGCTGCATTTTGCTGCGAATACTTATGCGCCGCAGGAATGAACAAATCAAATTTGACAACGTGAAAGCCAGTTCCAGATTGTGTCCCATCGGATACTAATGAAAAATTTGTGGCGGTTAACAAATCTGCAAATGCGACTCGGAAATTGAACCCACTGATTCCAATTTGCTTCTCATCATATACATATTTTGATGGACGTTGCATGGAGTTCTGAAAGCCGATTTTTTTGATGTCAACGTCCGGGTCGCTCGAAAGTTCGGACTTAAACAGTCTCCATTTCTGTTCGATAGGTTTTTTTTTCAATTCAAAACAATACCGCGGATTAATACCTATGCAGTTGTCTATGTTGTAGCCTTCAACTAGTGCGTATTTAGTGATAACCATATAGCTATCGGCCTTCCTATCGGTAAATGTATTGATTGTTCTTTTGCTCAGATGCTTTCGATTGGAATTGGCAGTATTAAATCTCTCAGTAATTATTTCGCGTTCGTTCCATTCAGAGCTATTCAGCTTTTCACTGTACTCCATCCACTTTAATTTGACCTGTTTGAGAATCGCAGTTGCGTCGTTCACTGCCGGTTGCGCTTGGCAACACGTATGAAATGAGTAAAAATGACAGACGAGCACAATGCGGATTACTGATGTTAGGCATGCAGATATTTTGGCGATCTTCATTTGAAACACCTATAATATACAAACCGCGAGCCGTTTAAAACAATCTTGATTCAAACGACTCGGTTCATAAACAAACGACTGATGTTGACGTGGTCAGTTGAATTTAGTTACTTGCGATTAACAAGCGCATCCGCACACGTTGGTCGGTGTCCCACCAGGAGGTGTGACTGAACCTATATAAGGCACGCATGTGTATGAATTGGGGTTTTGTACACAGTTACCTGTACATGTGCAGTCGGTTTGGACATTTGAAGGCGGTGCATTCCCTCTCGCTTTAGGAATGCAATTGTTAGTTGCCGGCGGTGGCGTATTTCCGCAGTTACGGATACACGCGTAATACGCTGCGTATGCCGCCTGGTAAGCGTTATAACCGGGATCCGTGATTGGGACCGCTGTAGGCTCTGCGCCGCAAGCATCCGTGCATGGAGTTGCCCAGGCATTACGTCCGCCGCCGGTGATCAGTGCGATGGCGAGTAGCGCGATGGCTACGCTGCCGCACATGTACGAAATGATTCCGCAAAACTTGTTCACGACGCATCCTCCTCGACGAAGAGAGAC
>JAYVXI010000092.1:0-19943 GCA_043785305.1 Limnoglobus sp.
GCGGAGTCCGACGTCGGCCTCAGCGAATTCGGCGAACGACAGGCACTGGCCGCCGCCGAGTGGTTTCAGACGTTGCGACCGACGCGCTTGGTTTCGTCGTTCTCGAACGGGAACTCCATCGAGAAGTTGGTTTTGATCGTGTTGTGATGGACGCGACAGCGAACCCCCTGCCGCACTTTGATACCGTAAAACTCGCGTTCGCGGTCTGCACGCGAGTGAACCGGTTGACGTAGATCTCGCAGTCGGCCATCCAGATAGCGAAGATGCCGCCGCCGGTGATACCGCCCTTTACGCCCGGTTTGCCGCCGTCCCATCGCTCGCCGGCGTCGATGAATTCGCAATCGTGAATCTTCGCCCGCTTCAAAGAGGAAGATTTCAAACGAGGTGTACCCATGATTCCAAAACCAAAATCGGAAGCATGGCCGATCTGTGCGTTCAAAGAACAACCGTACCAGAATTGCTCGATTCTCGAGGATCGATCGGGTAACGATCACTCTCCGAATTCACTGAAGGACGAATTGGATACGATCTTGGGCGAGCAGGCTAATCGTCAATTGCTGTGCGATGCGTTCAACAACAGGAACGTGCGATTTGATCGAATCGCCATGCCGAGTTTCCGTGCGTTTCTCGAACGTCTCGAAGAGGTGATGGTTGGGCGCAGTTAAACACGAGCCGTCGTTTCTTGCGATTCCATCAGCGCGGAGCATTGCGGGGAACACGGCCCAGGCTTGCATGTATGTGGCTTCTAATGGGCATGGGACGTGGTCGTATTCCGTGAGGAATAACGGGATGGAGGGCAACGGGTCGCCGACTCCGACGGACTCGACGTAGGCGGTCGGTGAGTCGCTGCCGATGTACGATGCGACGGTGAGTGGCTTGTCGGGGAGGAAGTCGAATGGCATGTCGCCGAACTCGTCCCAGATCGCTTTGTGGATGCCTTGAGGATCGCGTGGCGTCGGTGGGAACAGATCGACAATGACGAGGTGAATCCCTTGGGTCAAAATGTCGGTAGCCTTCTCGACGAACGATCGGATCGCGTGCCGACTGCTCTTGTTCCCTGGTGAAACCAACTCAATGATCGCAACTACGCGGCCACGTCCATGGCGAATACTGAGGCGGTCTTTGCGGTTTGCGTAAACCTGAGAGAGCCGGGAAGACGCGGATCCGCTCGAGACTCGTTCGGACAAAGCCATGAATCCCGGCGGTAACCCGCCTCCGTTCAAGGCGTCTGCGAGTTGCGTGATCCAGGATTGATGGAAGTGATGAAAGTCGCCCGTTTCGAGGCGAGTCCAATCATGAGTCGGCATTGCGAATCCTCCGGGAACGATCAAATGCCCATCTTCATCAGTTGCTGTCGCAGGAAGACCGCGAGGCTGATGCACAGGATCAGCAGGAACACGACCATCCAGACCTGGAATGCGAGGCGATATGCGGGGGCGTCGGCTCCGCAGGGATAACTGATGCCTTCTTCCGCGGGTGGTGCGGTGTCGGTCGTCGTCGGTTTTGCGTCTGCCATTTTACACTCGTTGGATTCGCGTTCGCGAAATCGCTCTATCGGCATTTAACGGTCGCAAACCGGAATCTGTTGGGGCGCGAACGTCGATTTCATCTAGACGGTAACCTAACAGGCCGTATTATGACTGTTGTTATAGTCAATGACTTCGGTCAAGTCCTCTTTGGTTCAACTGCACGATGGAGCCTGACGTTTCCAACCCCGACAACTCCGACATGTATTTCGGCGAAGAAAACCCACCTGCCGACGAAACCCCGTCGGACATGTTTGAACAGCCGCCTGCCGATGAACAGTTGGCACCGCCACTGCCGATCGCGGAAGTCAAAGTCGCTTACGCGGACATGAAACTGATCCGCCCGCTGATCGACGCGATCCACCACGCGGGTTACGTTTACGCGACACCCGTTCAAGCCGCCGTGATTCCGCAAGCGATGAAGGGCACCGATGTCATCGGTCAAGCTCAGACTGGCACCGGCAAAACGGCCGCGTTCCTGATCCCGTTCATGAATCGCTGGCGGCCGCACACGTTCAAAGGCCCGATTGGCCTCGTGATGTGCCCCACCCGCGAACTCGCACTCCAAGTGGCGAACGAGGCGATCAAACTCGCGCCCGGTTCGCGATTCCGCACGGTGGCCGTGTACGGCGGTGCGGGCATGGGCAAGCAACTCGAAGGCCTTGCTCGCGGTTGCGATCTCGTCGTCGGCACGCCAGGGCGAATGATCGACCACCTGCGCCGCGGCTCGATGTCGCTGGAGCACATTCGCTACGCCGTGCTCGATGAAGCCGACCGCATGTTGGACATCGGCTTCCGCCCCGATATCGAACGCATCCTGAAGCGATGCCCTGACGAACGCCAGACGCTGTTGATGTCCGCGACGGTACCCGACTCGATCAAGAAACTCGTCCATCGGTACATGAAAAACCCGATTCACCTGCACATGTCGCCCTCGGTGCTGACGGTCGACAAGATTCGCCAGATGTACATCACCGTCGACGACGAACGCAAGTTCGAGCTTCTGAAAAAGGTCATCGCACGCGAAAAGCCACGACAGTGCCTGATCTTCGTCGAGCGGAAACGCTGGGCGGATCGGCTCTACAAGCAGTTGAAACACGTCGTTGCCGGCGTGGCGGTGATTCACGGCGACTTGCCGCAGAATCAACGCGAAAAAATCACTGCCGCATTCCGTGCCGGCAAGATCGCTTACCTGATCGCGACCGATGTGATGAGCCGCGGTATCGACGTTGTCGGCATCTCGCACGTCATTAATTACGACCTGCCGATGGACCTCGAAAACTACGTTCACCGCGTCGGCCGCACGGGGCGGATCGGCCGCGATGGCATTGCGATTTCGTTCGCTACCCCCGAACAGGGCGGGCAGCTTACCGAAATCGAGATGACGATCAATCGCCTGATCGAGGAAGATCGCATCGAGGGTTTCGAGTCGTATGCGCCGCGAAAGCGCTTCGACGTGCGACCGACAACGGTGCTGAACCCCGAAACGGGCGCGACCGGCCAATCGACCTCGCAATACCTCCCCGAAGAGCCACCCGCCGAGGCGAAGAAGCCAGTGTTCGGCAAGTCGACACGCCGTTACAGCACGCGATTGTAAACGACCGCCCCGCGTTCGATCTGGCCGCATCACTGCGAACGCGGATAATCTTTTCATGCTCGACACGCCCGTAATTTTGACGTTCGACCGTGCGACCATCCTGCTGACGGGTGGCGCAGCGGGCTACGATTTCAACAGCTTGCCCGGCGTGTTGTTCGATCCGCGAACGAGCGCGTTTCGCGCGCAAGGCCGCTACTATCGCCCCATCGTCGAACGGCTGATCGCCGACAAAACTCTCTATCAAGACGACGCACGCGGCTGGCCGAAGGAAAACACCGACTGGACGTTTCGCGTCGAGCGCGAGCCGTTCCCGCACCAGACCGAAGCGACCGATGTCTGGTGGAAAACTGGCCGACGCGGTTGCGTGATTTTGCCCACGGGCACGGGGAAAACTTTCGTCGCGCTCCTCTGTATCGCGAAGGCATTACGGCCCACGCTCGTCGTCACGCCGACGATCGACTTGATGAACCAATGGTGGAACCAACTCTCGGATTTCTTCGGCATCGAAGTCGGTCTGGTCGGCGGCAGCTACTACGACTTCAAGCCGATCACGGTGACGACGTACGACTCCGCACATCGCTACGTCGATCGTTGGGGTAACAAGTTCGGTTTGCTGATATTCGACGAATGCCACCACCTACCCGGCCCGACATATGCCGAGGCCGCGATCGGCAGCCTCGCGCCGTTCCGCCTCGGGTTGACGGCAACACCGGAGCGCGCCGATGGCGGCGATTCGCTGTTACCCGAACTGATTGGGCCGATCGTTTATCGTCGCGAAATTACCGAAATGTCCGGTCAGTATCTGGCGTCGTACGATGCGCGGAAAGTGTTCATCGACCTCACGAAAGAGGAGATGCAGACGTACCAAAGTTGCCGCGAGGAGTATCGCCGGTTCATCTCCGATAGTGGCATCAGCCTGAGCGGCCCGAACGGCTGGCAGCGATTTATTTTTGAAGCGAGCCGCACGCCCGATGGCATCAAGGCACTGCGTGCGTACCGCGAACAGAAGCGGATCGAACGGGCGGCATCGGGCAAGTTCGAGATGCTGCAAACGCTACTTACGCGACACGCCGGGGAACGCACGATCATCTTCACCGCCGACAACGCCACCGTGTACGACATCGCGCGGCGATACTTTATCCCGCCGATTACGCACCAGACGAAGATCAAGGAACGCAAGCAAATTCTCGAACGATTCCACTCGGGCGAATACTCGGTCGTCGTCACCAGCCAGGTGCTCAACGAGGGCGTCGACGTACCCGCCGCGAGTGTCGGCATCGTGCTTTCCGGCAGCGGGAGCACGCGCGAGAACGTGCAACGGCTCGGGCGGATTTTGCGCAAATATGCTGGAAAACAAGCCGTGTTGTACGAACTCGTCGCACGCGGCACCGCCGAAGAGTTCACGAGCGACCGACGCCGACAGCACGGAGCTTTTCAATAATGCTCACCGGTAAACTCGTCCGCGTCAAACACGCACGCAACAAACTCGTCCCGATGTACATCAACGCCGCCGACCCGAATTGGCTCGGCGTGGCGGAGCAATTGCTGTTCATTTATCGCGACAGTCCCGGCCACACGCGCGGCGAAATTGAAGAAGAACTTGCGAATGCGATCGACGAAGGGGCGGGGCAACTGATCCATCAGGGGTTGGCGAAACTCCTCGAAGATCGTTGCGAATACGAAGTCGTCGCCGACCTGCCGCCGGAGCAAATTCGCGAGTCGGTGTTCCGCATCGCGACCATTCACCGCCAATTAGCGGCGAAAGCCTCGGTGCCATTCGACCGCGTAGCCGTGCTGAAACAAGTCGGCGAGGAACTCAATCAAGCCCCAGAAGACATCGACCGCGCACTGTTCGCAGATCTCAAGGGCGAGCAGCGCGTACTCAAGTTTGAAGATCTGACGGCGGAACAATTACTCGAACGCTACAACGTGGCACTGGCGCAATCGGTGCTGTTGCGTTGCGTGAAAATGGAAGTGCGAGTTTGGGGCGAATCGCCCGCGCGGTTTCGCCAACTGTTCCGTGCAGTGAAGTTCCGCAAACTGATCGCCGCGATTCGCGAGACGCCGGGGAACAGCTACACGATCTCGCTCGATGGCCCGCTCTCGCTGTTCTCTTCGACGCAAAAATACGGGTTGCAACTGGCGATGTTTCTGCCGTCGCTGTTGCACTGCAAGGCATTCCAATTGACCGCCGATGTGCGTTGGGGCGTCGAGAAAAAAGAGAAGAGTTTCGAGCTGAGCGCGAACGACGGATTGCGAACGCACTACCAAGACTTCGGCGTGTACACTCCGAAGGAGTTCACGCTTTTCCTCGAGAGTTTTCGCGCGACCGTCAGCGACTGGACCATCGACGATAACCCGAGCCTGATCGCGCTCGAAGGCGGCGTCTGGGTGCCCGACTTCACGCTGACGCACACGCCGACGGGCAAAGAAGTCTACGTCGAGATGTTCGGTTTCTGGCGAAAGCTCGACTTGGAGAGTCACTACAAAAGGCTGAAAAGCCAGCGTCCGGGGCAGTTTTTGCTCGTCGTATCCGAAGCGATGCGAGCCGATGAAGACGTGGAAGCCACCTTCGGCGACGAAGTCTATCGCTACAAACGCACGCCATCCGCTGAGGCCATCGCGAAGCTCGCAGCGAAGATTTCCAACGTCACGAAGCGGGTGAATTAGAACAAAGAAGAAGAATCTAACCGCAGAGTTCGCTGAGAACGCAGAGTACTCTTTCGCGAATTGGGAAGCGAATCAGGCTTCTATTGTCAGAGTGCAAGTGACAATTTCATTTCTATCTCAGCGTTCTTTGCGCCCTCCGCGGTTAAAATTCAGATGATTTTACATAAATCGCGATTCGCAGGCGCGGTTTCGTGCGGAGTGCGACTGGTGTTTTGCCGCCATAGAGTGTCGGGATTGTTTGAAGAGGCAGGGCATCGTCCCAGACGATTACGGTGAGGCCCCGGTAACCTTTGCGGTCGAACAGTTCGCGCGATTCGATGCCGCGAACGCGGACGCCGTCGATTGGTTCGGCGACCGCGATCCAGTCGCCTTCGCGTAAGTTAGTTCGCCCCGGTATGTACGGCTTTAGGCCCGCACGTTCGCAATAATATTGGTAGCCCCAGCGTCCATCGTAGTAGCCGGTGCCGACTAAATGTTCGGCTTTCGCGAAGGCGACGACACGTTCGGCTGCATCGCGTTCGACCCACGCATCGTACGTGTCGATCGCCGCGAATGACAGTCCCCAAATGAACGCGATACCGATTGTCCATCGCGCACGCTGCGACAGAACCGGTGGCAGTTTTTGCAGCGCAATCAAGATCATCACGAACGCGATACCGAGAATGCGTCGCCCCGCCGGGAACGGCGACAGCACGAAATACGCCACGATTTCCAGGGCTAACCAACCGATGAGCACGTGCGAAGCGCGCTGATACAGCACCGCTGACATCGCACTGACACCGAGGACGACGAACAGTACGTTCGCAATCGTCAGCGGGTCCGATGCCGCATCGCGCGGGGCGATAATCGTGACCCAATCGCTGGGAAGCAGCAGCATCGCCATTACTGAAATCGCGAGTAATGCCACCGCGATGCGATAGCCGCGATGGTTCGCCCATATCGCAAACCCGATCCAGCCAACTACCCCACCGAGGTGTCCGAACAACGGCAACACGAGTACCACCTGCGACGATTGCGAGTTCAAATTCGCACTGCGTTTCGAGGCGTGATGCAGGAAGTGCGATTCGCCGGAAGCAATGAAAATGAACATTTCCATCGCGACAACCAGCAACAAGCCCGTCGTCAGGACGATGGCCGTGGCGCGATACTGTTTGTGTGCGACGCCCCAAAACAAGAGAATCACCGGCAACGCGAGCACCGAATATTTCGTCTCGATCGCGAGAGCCATGCAGAGCACGGACAGCACCAGAATCGGGATGCGTCGCGGGCGATTCGAGCCATGAAGGAACAGCGAAAGTGATGCCAGCTCGAGTGCCAATGCAGGCATGTCGAGCATCAGATTCCAGAACGGCAATGCCGATGGGCCGAGCGTGAGAAGCACCAATCCGAGCGTTTCGTGTGCTGGTGCGAACCGACGCAACAACGATCGCGCGGCGAATGCAGCGATGGCTACGAAGGGAAACAGCCACAGTTTCAGCAGTGGTATCGATTCGCCGAAGATCGCGATTCCCACCGCGAGCCAGTACGGCACCACCGGCGGCGCGAGGATCGTCATCGCCGGTTGAGGTTGCTCGTTCCAGAGGAATTCAAAATCGTACGGGTGCAACGGCTGCGTTGCGATGTGCCGCGCGAACGCGAGGTAAGCCGTGTCGTCGACGAGAACGGGCTTGCCGAGATTGACGACCGTTGCCATGAGTGCGACCATCAACGGATGCGCGATGTAACGACGCCAGACCATCGCGGCGATCCCTTCGGAAAGTTCGGCTGGGTACGAACCGGCTCGAATGCTAAAACAGTGAAAGAGTATCGAAACGCACGGCAACAGGATATGAACGATGGGGCGGACGCTCGAATTTGCGAATGAACGACCACCGCGATCCACGTTGCGCGTGTATACGCTTGGGACGATTCCGTTCGATGAATTTCTGACGTTTCAACGACGCCTCGTTTACGACATCAGCGGCGATCCAACCGAAGCGGCGATCGTCATTTGCGATCACCCGCCGGGCATCAGCATCGGTCGCGATGGCAGCCGTGCGGATGTTCGACTGACGCCCGAGGAACTGACGGCACGCGAATGGCCGGTGCGCTGGGTGTCGCGCGGCGGCGGTTGCATCTTGCATCTGCCGGGCCAACTGTGCATTTATCCGTACCTGCCGATTGCCGAAATGGGCCTCACCGCAGGCGAATACGTGCGAATGCTAACATCGGCGGTGACGGAAATCGCACGCGCGACGGTGCGGCCGATCCCTGTGCGGGCCGATGCGACCACCGTTGCGATTGGTTCGCGTCGCGTCGCGCAGATCGGTGCCGCGATCCGTAGTGGCGTGAGTAGCTTCGGTGCGGTGCTGAACGTGCGACCGGATTTGGAACTCTATCGCGGCATCGACTGCAACGGAGACCCGATGCCGATGACGTCGCTGTTCCGCGAAAGTCCGAACCGCGTCCACATCGACAGCGTACGCGAAGAAGCCATCGAAATCCTCGCACGACACTTCGGATACGAACGACATACAATTAGCTACGACCACCCGGCACTGAGGCCACAACCGAGAAACCATGCAAACTTTGCCCGTCGTTGCCGTATCTGAACCCGTTTCGTCGTCGCGGCGGTTGCCGGACTGGTTGAAACGCAAGTTGCCATCGGGTAACGAAAACTTCTTCACGCACAATCTGCTCCGCGATCTGAAGCTCGAAACGGTGTGCGAAAACGCGCGCTGCCCGAACCGCCCGGAATGTTATTCCCGGCGTACCGCCACGTTCATGGTCCTCGGCAACGTCTGCACGCGGCCGTGCGGATTCTGCTCGGTGCCGCGCGGCGAAACGGTCGAACTCGAAGCCGACGAACCGGCCCGCGTCGCCGAAGCCGCCGAGCGATTGGGCCTGAAACACGTCGTGATCACGTCCGTGACGCGCGACGATTTGCCCGATGGCGGGGCGGAGCATTTCTACCAGTGCGTGACCGCCGTGCGCGAGCGAACCGGCTCCGCCGTCGAGGTGCTAACGCCGGACTTTTTGGGCAACGTGGCCGCGATCGATCGGGTGATCGAATCGAAGCCCGACGTCTACAACCACAACCTCGAAACGGTGCCGCGGCTCTACCGGCGCGTGCGTGGCCGTGCGGACTACCGACGCAGTTTAGACCTGCTTTTGCAGGTGAAAAATCGCGAACCGGACATGGTCACGAAGGCGGGTCTGATGTTGGGCATCGGCGAGACGATCGAAGAATTGTTCGATGTCCTCGCCGATTTGCGCGCCGTAAAATGCGACGTCCTGACGCTCGGCCAGTACCTCGCACCGACGTTGAAACATATCCCCGTAGCACGCTATGTGCCACCGCAAGAGTTCGACGAAATCGCGGTGCGGGCACGTTGGCTCGGCTTCAAACAGGTGGTGGCGGGGCCGTTCGTGCGGTCGAGCTATCATGCCGACGAGATGGTGCCGAAGTCGTGAACCTCGTGCCGATCGTACTGGAAGATCTCGGCACGCCGCGTGCCCGTTTCAGCCTGTGGTACGTGCAACCGGGCGAACCGGTCAGCCGCGGCGACCGCGTTGCGGAAGTCGTGATTCCCGGTGCGAGCGTCGATGTCGCCGCCCCCGTCGATGGCACGGTGCGCGAGTGCCTCGCCTTCCCCGGCGACGATGTCGAAAGCGGTTCGCCGCTCGGGTTCATCGAACTCCAACCGGAGTCGCAATCGTGAGCGCCGCAACATTTCTTTCGTTCGATGGAATCGATGGCACGGGCAAGTCGACGCAGTGCAAAATACTTGTCGATTGGCTACGCAATTGCGGCCACGCAGTAACGGCGTGCGTCGATCCGGGTGGCACCGATATCGGCGCAAAACTCCGCGAGATTTTACTCCACGCTCGCACCACACGCCTTTCGGCAAAGACCGAAGCGCTGTTGTTCATGGCCAGCCGTGCCGAACTCGTCGACGAGATTATTCGCCCCGCACTCGCCCGTGGTGACATCGTGGTGTCAGACCGATACCTTCTGGCGAATGTCGTGTATCAGGCGCACGCGGGCGGCTTAAATTCCGACGACCTCTGGACCATCGGCGAGTTCGCGACTGGTGGCATTCTGCCCGATCTCACGCTGCTTTTCGATCTCCCGCTCGAAGCGGCGCGTGCGCGTCGGGGCCGCGCTTTGGACCGCATGGAAAGTCGCGGCGATGCCTACGATGCGAAGGTTCGCGATGGCTTCTTGCATGAGGCCGCGAACCCCGCGCGGCGCATCGCGGTGATCGATGCTGCACCGACGGCGGACGTCGTTCATCGCAACGTCCTCGATGTCGTCGTGCCATTTTTGCGGTTAAAAGGCCATCAAATCGAGGAGTCAACGCGATGGCGTGGCAACGAATAAAAGGGCACGACGCACTCCGCGACCGGTTCGTGACGGCGTACGAACGCGGGCGTTTGGGCCACGCCTACTTGTTCGTCGGTCCCACGGGTGTCGGCAAAAAGTTCTTCGCGACCGAACTCGCGAAGGCGATGCTTTGCGAAGCCTCGCCGAGTTCGCTGACCGCGTGCGACCGCTGCGCCGCCTGTTTGCTCGTCGATGCCGGTACACACCCCGACTGCCTGACGGCCCGCAAACCCGACGACAAAATGGAACTGCCGATCGATGTCATTCGCGAGCTTTGCGTGTCGTTCGGGCTGAAGCCGAGTCGCGGCGTGCGGAAGATCGCCATCGTCGAAGACGCCGACGATTTCAACGAAGAATCGGCAAACGCATTTTTGAAAACGCTCGAAGAACCGCCGAGCGGTTCGCTGATTATTTTGCTCGCCACGTCGGATGAAATGCAGCTTTCGACGATCCGCTCGCGCTGCCAGATCGTACGCTTCCGACCGCTCTCGAACGACACCATCCGAAGTATCCTCGCAGACCGCGACATCGTCGAGACGAAGACCGTCGCACGGCTCATCCGCCTCGCGCAAGGCAGCGTCGGACAGGCGCTCGCGATGAACGACGATGCACTTTGGCAGTTTCGCAGTTCGCTGATTGCGATGCTCACATCGCCGAAACCGAACGGCCACGAACTCGCAACGCAGTGGATCGCACTCCTCGAAGCCGCCGGAAAAGAGTCGGCAAAACAACGACAACGCGCGTCGTTGAGTATCAAATTGTGCGCAGAGATTTTGTCGCAAATCCTACGGCTAAGCGAAGGCCTGCCCGCCGACGGCATCGACGAAGACATGCACGAAAAATGCGAGAAGTACGCATCGCGATTGGGTACCGAGGCAATACTCGAACGAATCGAAAAGTGCATGGAAGCCGATCGCCAAGTCGACCGCAGCGTACAACTCGTACTCGCGATTGAAGCACTCGTCGACCCATTGACCGCTTCGTAGCGGAAGTCGTGAGACTTCTGACACTGCAAATTCACTCATCCCGAAGTCTCACGACTTCGACTACTTCAGAACCGCTTCGTAGCAGAAGTCGTGAGACTTCTGACGCAGTGACTTCCTGCTTCCCGAAGTCTCACGACTTCGACTACTTCAGAACCGCTTCGTAGCTAAGCAAAGGAAACCCAGACACCGCAGCCATGTCAGCTACGATACTTTGCGGGGTCGACCGTTTCGTGTTTGATGTGCCGGCGTCGCCAGGTGTAGGTGATTTGCAATTTCCCATCGCTCGATTGAATCATCGCCGGGTACGAATATTCGCCGAGTTCGGTTTCGAGGTCGGCGACCTTTGCCCACGTGATGCCGTCGTCGGTGGATCGTGCCAAGCTGATCGGCACGCGGCCAATTGGCACGGGGTTGTAGATCAGGAACAAATCGCCTTCGCGGGTTTTTACCACGTCGATTCCGCTACTCGGGTTGTGCAAATCGGTGGCCACTGCGGCGCTGAATGTCTTGCCGTTGTCGGTCGATTCCGCACGACAGATGCGCAGGGGATTTTGCGAACGCATCAGTGCGACGACCTTGCCGTCTTTGGTTTGAAACAGCGTCGGCTGAATCTGGCCGCCGTTCGGTTTCTCCTTCACCGCAAACGAATTCGAGCGTAGCCACGTCTTGCCGCCATCGGTCGAACGATCGACGTATGGCGTCCAGATGTGATAGGTTTCTACCGAGGTGCCCGCGAGCAGTGTGCCATCGTTGAGGACGATCGGCTTCGCGCGAACGGGGCCGTAGAACCCCGCAGGGAGTAGCGTTGGCTTCGACCATGTGATGCCATCGTCGTTCGATGTGCGCAGCGCGCCGGACCACGTCATCGGGTCGGGGCCGAACTTGTACCAGAGGCTCAGTTCGTTTTTTGCGGTGCGAAACAGTACCGGGTTCCAGCACGGTTGGCCCGGCTCGGTGCCGAGTACTTCGAGTGCCGACCACTTCGCGCCGTCGAAGTGCGACGCCCAAATCTGAACGTCTTTCGCCTTCTCTTCCTTGCCGCCGAACCACGCCGCCATCAGCTTACCCGGCGCGGTTTCGACGATCGTCGAAGCGTGGCACGACGGAAACGGAGCCTTGTCGAATATCATCATCGGAACACCGTTTCGCGTTGGGAGAGTTCGCAGAATTACACGCCGATGACTTGCTCGCGCTCGGCATCCCAGTGGACTTTCTTACCGGTGCGGTACGACAGATTCGCGAGGTGCGCGGCCGTAATCACCTTGTGGCCCAGTTCGATTGGGCTGTTCGGTTCCTTGCGGCTCTTGCAACACTCGAGCCAGTTCTTGACGTGCGACGCCGTCTCGTTCTCGATCTTCCACGTGTCGATCGGTTTCATGTCCGGCGTGATCTTGTCGTTCGTGTTGTACAATTTCACTTCTTTTTCCGCGTCGGCGATGAGCGTCATCTTGGTACCGTAAAATCCGCAACCGACGCCGTCCGCGCCGTTGACGAACTGCACCGCGAAGGTGGTGGCGAACTTGCCGTAGTCCCAGACGCCGTGGATGACGTCGGGCGTTTCCCAGTGTTTGAAGTGGTACGTGCCGCCGTTCGCGACCACGCTCTTCGGCGAATCCATCCCGCTGAGCCACTGCACGATGTCGAGTTGGTGGGCACCGATGTCGGTCATCAGGCCGCCCGCGTAATCCCAGTACCAGCGCCACGACCAATAGCGTGCGGCGTTGAACTCGCGCTTCGGGGCCTTGCCCAAAAAGGCGTCCCAGTCGATCTGCTTTTGCATCGCCTTGTCGAACTCTTTCGGCGGGGCGAACGGATCGCGTTTGATCCAGTTGCGGCAATCCCAGACCTTCGCCCAAATGAGTTCGCCGAAGTCGTTCGACTGAATCACGTCGCGGCACTGTCGCCAGTGCGGGCCGCTGTGGCGCTGATTCCCGACTTGCACGATCTTCTTCGCCGTCCGCACCGCCTCGATCATCTCGCGGCCTTCGTCGATCGACTTCGTCAGCGGCTTCTCGATGTACGCATCTTTGTCGGCTTGCATCGCGGCGATCAGAACGTCGCGGTGGTGGTGGTCCGGCGTCGCGACAATCACTGCATCGAGGTCTTTGTGTTCGAGCAACTTGCGGTGATCGCTGTAGCGCGTCGGCTTTTCCTGTTTCGCGTCGACGATAATTTTCGAGATGCGATCGAGCCGAAACTCGGCGATGTCGCAGACCGCCACCGCGTTGTGTTCGAGCTTGATCGCTTCTTTCAAAAGTGTCGTGCCCCGGTTGCCGGAACCGATCAAGCCGATGTTCAGTTTCTCGCCCGCACCCGCCGTTCGGCCGTACGGTGCGGCCAACAACACGGCACCCGCGCCCGCGGAGGATTCGAGAAACCGACGACGCGAAAGCGGAGTCATGTGGCGTATCCTTTTACATGAAGTGGCAAAATTATCGTCGTTCGGCGCGAACGAGTCGCATTCCGTCGGTGACCGAGTGCGTCCAAACGACTTCTTTTTCGGGTGTGTATTCTTTCACCGCGTTGGAACCCGTGTCGACGATGAGCGTGTTGCCGTTCGAGAACCGCTGCACCGAGGTCGGCGAGTTCACGTTCACGAACCAAACGGGTTCCTTCTTGTCGCTCTTCATGTCGTATTCGGCCACGCGATTTTGCTCGGTGACGAGGACGCGATCGTTGGGTAGTAGCTCCATTCGCGGCTGGTAAAACGGGTTGTTCGTCAGGTTCACCGGGTTCGGGAGTTCCTTCCACTTTTCGTCGAGGCGGATGAGCTTACCGGGGTTCGTGGTCAGCACGATGGTCGGGCCGTTTTCGTAGCGACCGACCGCGAGAATATCGTTGTTGTTGGGGCGGGCGTATTTGTTCTTCTCTTCCCATTTTTCGTTGTACTCGACGGCCATCTGGCGGCAGGCCACGAGCGTGTGGCCGTTCGGCAATCGCTGCATCCCGACGGGCTGGCCGGGCGGCGGGTTGAACGTAAAAACGATGGCACCGTTCAGCGTTCGCTCGGTGATCCGCGAGTAGTTTTGTTCGAGAATCAGCACGCGGCCATTCGGCAGGAATTGAAAATCGGCGGGGGCGTTGATGCCCGCCATCCGCCAGCGTCGCCGCATATCCGGCCCAAATTCGGCGAGCCAGCCGTTGCCCCAACCGCTCTGGTCCATGGTCATCAGCGCGATGCGGCCCGTCGTCGTCGGCTTGAAGTCGAGCTTCGAGAAATCCGTCGTTCCCTTCGCGCCGTCCCACCATTTCCGCCAACTGTCGCGGGCTTTTTCGAGGTCCGGTTTCAACGGCCCCATCTTCGTCTTCGGTGCGTTCTTACCTGCGAGTTGAATCAGGAAATCCTCGGCTTGCCAGATGCGACCTCGCGAGAGATCGGGGATCGAAGTGATGAGTTCCGCAACGGCATCGACATCGCGAGTGACCGTCGCCAACGTGAAACCGACCGAGAATTTCGTCTCGCCGTCGGTCTCTTTGGCGAGCGCGACTTTGACCTTTTTCGCCGCGTCTGCCGATAGTTTCGGGTTCCCGACACAGGCTTCGAGCAAGGCAATCGCCGACGTCGCACGCCGTGCGGGGAGTTTGTCTTCGAGGGCTGTCAGAATGGCGGGGTCGATCACACCGTCGCGAATCGCGAGGATTGCAATTGCGGCGTGGAGGTCGTCTTCCACGCCGGTCGTATCGGCCATCGGGAAGAAGCCGAGCATCGCGGCGACGGCATCGGGAGATTTGGTTTTGGCGAGTGCGCGGGCCACCGCCGAGGCGATGGCGGCGTGCGAGACTTTCTCGATGCGCTTCAGCGTTTCTCCGGCTCGAAACGCGACTTCCGGGTCGGGATCGCCTTGCGCCGCCGTTCGTAATGGGCCAATCGCAGCGGGCCCGAACTTCTCGGCCGTGAGGCTCGCCTTGACGCGTTCCTCGAATTGCTCGTCGCCCATGCTCTTGATGACGTTCTGAATCTTCTGCAAATCGGAATCGCTCAGCGTCCGCTGCTTGAGGTACGCGATCAGCGACTCCGGCTTGTCCGCACTCAGATTCGCCGACTCGAGCGCTTTCGTATCGAGTGCCAGTTGATCGACAGTCGGCTCCTTCGCTTTGACCACCATGCGCTTGGCAAAGATAGGCTGCGCTTGGGACAGCGTCGCAGGAATCAACAACAACGCGAGGAGCATGAGACGGGGAACGAGCATTGCCAAACTCCGAGCAGGCCAGTTTCACTTGGAATTAGTCTACGCGACTTCTCCGCACGGTGAAACAGTCTGTTGCAGAAACTCGCTTGAAAAAGACGAAGAAGAAAACTTTAACCGCGGAGGGCGCAGAGTACGCAAAGAAGAAATTCTGCGATGGTTGGAACTTGCGTTGTAGTTCTCGTAACCACCGCGATTGGAGCCGAGCGGAAATCATGGATTTTTACTCCGCGTTCTCTTCGAACTCTGCGGTTAAAAATTCTGCTTGAATTCCGCTCTTTTACTGATTGAACAAAAACGCCTTCGTGTTCAGCAGTGCCCAGATGATGTTTTCGTAGGCGGCCTTTTTGTCTTTGGGCTGCTTTGCGATGTGCTCTTTCGCCAGTGCGAGTTGTTCCGCCGATGGTTTCTTGCCTACTGACCAGACGAATAACTCGGCGATCTTTTCGTCGTCGCTGCGTGGGTCTTTCGCGAGTTTCTCGGCACGGCCACCGGCACGGGCGATTTTATCTTGCACTTCTTGCGAGTTCAGCATGTGCAGAATCATCGCGAGGCTCGCTTCGTTGACTCGCTCGCACTCGCACGCACTGATTCGCTGTGGCCGACCGAAGACATCGAGGAAGTACGACGAAAACGACTCGTCGGGCAGCATGATCGCGCGTTGTGGCGAGTTCGCATCGTTCGGCAAACCGGGGAACTGCGACGGGCTATCGGTCACTTTGCAGACGGCATCGAAGACGACTTCGGCGGCGAGACGCTTCGGGTAATAGCGTGCGTACGACTGCTTGTCGGACTTGTTGAACTCGTTCGGTGCGGCACTCAGTTGGTACGTGCGGCTCTTGCAGATCGTCTTCACCAACGACTTCAACGAGAACTTGTTTTCGATGAAATTCGCGGCGAGTGCGTTCAGAAGTTCGGGGTTTGAAGGCGGGTTCGTCACGCGCATGTCGTCGATCGGGTCGACGATGCCGCGGCCGAAGAAGTGCGCCCAGTAGCGGTTCGCCACGGTGCGAGCGAAGAACGGGTTCGCGGGGTTCGTCATCCAATCGGCCAACTGTTCGCGGGGGTCGTCGTTGCCATCGACCACGACCGCTTCGGCGTCGAGTGGCTTCAGCGGGGCGGTTTTGTTCGTGCGTTTGTTCGTGACGGAGCCATTGGATCGCACGTAAATCAGTTGCTTGCGATCCTGGTTATTGTTGTTCGTCCCCGGCGTGGCAATCGCTTTTTTGCCGACTCGACCAAAGAACGCGGCCATGCCCCAATAGTCGTCTTGGCTCCACTTTTCGTACGGGTGGTGGTGGCAGTTCGCACAGGCCATCCTTTGGCCGAGAAACACCTGCGAAAGATCATCGACGAAATTCTCGGCGGTGGCGACCTCTTTGTACCAAACTGTCGTCGGCGATTTCACTTCGTCGCCGCTCGAACAGATGATGTCGCGCGCGAACTTGTCGTACGGCATATCGGTGGCGATCGCATCGCGAATCCAAGCATGGAACGCGAACGTCCCCGTCGCGCGGCTCGGCTGCCCACGGCGCTTCACCCGCAACACATCGGCCCATTTATTCGCGAAGTAATAACTGAACTCGGGCGTCTCAACGAGGCGGTCGATCAGCTTGTCGCGCTTATCCGTTGCGACATCGGCCACATACGCAGTCACCGCAGCGGGGGCTGGCAATGAGCCTGTCACATCGAGATAGGCGCGGCGAATGAACTGCTCGTCGGTGCATAGCTCCGAAGGCACGATGCCGAGTTCGCGCCATTTCTGGCTGGTGAAATTGTCGACGATGGTGTTCGCCGCGAAGGTAAAGTTCGGGGCGACGCCGGGGCGTGGCACGATGGCGCGGAAGACGTTGACTTGCCCGCTAAAGCGGACCATCACGCCGGCTTGGCCCGTCATCGATAGCGTTTGGACGAGGCCCGATTCGTTGACTGTCGCCACTTCCGTCTCGTTCGTTTCAAACTGACAGCGGCGCGTCACATCTTCGATGGTGCCATCGGAATAGTGGGCGTGGACGGCGAGTTGCTGCCGCGCTTGTCGGTCGAGAACTCGAGAATTCGGGTAGACGACGATCTTCGCAATCGTCGGGTCGGTCGCGGTGCCGTACGGCATACCGGTGGCGATCCAGCGGCGGAGAATTTTGTATTCCTCGGAGCCGACATCCATTTTCTTGCCGCCGCCGTGCGGAACTTGTCCCGATGACTTCGTGAGAAACAGCGAGGTATCCGGCGCGGCGGGGAACAGCCGACGGCCCCGTGATTCCTTCAATAACGTGGTGTAATCGAGTTCGGGATCGAAACCGAGCAGCGACAATCGGAAGCCGTTCTGCCCCTGAATTTTGCCGTGGCAGCCGCCCGAATTGCAACTCATCTTCGTCAGAATCGGCTCGATTTGGTTGTTGAAGTTCAACGGTCGCGGCGTCTCCATCGCTTCGACGATTGTGGGGATTTTCGTCGTCAGTCCGCCGAAGGTGGCAACGATTTCCGCACGGCCATTCGCCAACGGGAAGACGCGGCCATCGGCGTTGACGCGGATGATACTCGCATCGGAGACGCTGTATTTCACGGCAGAAGTCAAATCGACCGAGCGATTGTTCGGCAGCTTGCCATCGATGAGTAACTGCGGCGCATCGTCCGAACCGCGTACGGTCAGTTGGGCCGGGAACGCGAGTATTTCCGATGGGGTCGGCAGTGTCTCTGCGGCATTCGCATAAACGAACGCACTGAAAAACAAGCCCAATGTGAGGAGGGTGCGCATAGCAAGTGGTCTTCAGGTGGGATGAGTCGCGTGCAGAAACCGACGCCCGATGTGCGTTGGCACACCGGGTATAAGCATTATAGCAGTTCTTTGACCGGCTCGCGGTCGTCCAGGACGTACATCGGGCGACCCGCGCCGTTCGGGAACGTCATTGCGGGGTCGATGCCGATGGCGCGATACAGCGTGCTCATGACTTGCGGCACGGTGTAGGCGCGATCTTTCGGGCGTTCGCCTTTGGCGTTCGTCGCGCCGATGGCTTGGCCCATTTTCAGCCCGCCACCCGCCACGAGTGCGCCCATTGCGGGCGACCAGTGATCGCGGCCCGCGCTCGTGTTCACCTTCGGCGTGCGGCCAAATTCGCCCCACATCACGGTCACGACATCGTCCTGCATTCCGCGATCGTGCAAGTCTTGGATCAGGTTCGCGATCGCCTGATCGACCTTCGGAAGTTGCTTCTTTAAGGTGGTGAAGTTGCCGCTGTGCGTGTCCCAACCACCGATGGAAAGCGTCACGAAACCAACGCCCGCTTCGATCAGCCGTCGCGCCGTCAGGAACTGCTCGACGCCCTTATAGCGTTCGCGAACTTTGGCGTCTTCCTTCTCGATATTGAGCGCATTGCGGACGACGCCACTCGACACCATTTCGAGTGCGCGTTCGGTGTAACTATCGATGCCAACCATCGTTCCGGACGCATCGATTTCGCGTCGCGTGTCGTCGAACGATTCGAGCAGGTTGCGACGATTATCGAGGCGATCCGAATTGACGCCGTTGGCCAGTCTCAGGTTGGAATTGCCAGGGCCGCTCGGCGTGAATGGCCGGTGCGAGACGCCGAGATACCCCGGTTCGGTGCCGCGCGACATGCCGCGTAGGCTAACGTACGGCGGCACCGCACCCGACGATTCACTGCGGAGTTTCGAGATGACCGAGCCGAACGACGGGTGGCCCGCCGTCGCGTTGACGCGCTCCGGGTAGCCGGTCGTGACCAGCGAATCGCTGTGTTCGTCGACCGAGGTGAGCGAGCGAACGACCGCGAGTTTGTCGAACATCTTCGCCTGCATCGGGAAGTGTTCGCAGATCTGCACGCCGGGCACATTCGTCGAAATCGGCTTGAAGTCGCCGCGAATCTCGACGGGGGCATCGGGCTTGAGATCGTACATATCGAGGTGCGACGGTCCACCAGGCAGGTAAATGAAGATCGCCGACTTCATCGACTGGCTACCGGTGTCTTGCTTCTTCGCGGCGGCCTGCGCCCGCATCGCATCCGCGAGCGTCAGCGTGGCCCCGAAGGCACCGATCTTCAACATTTCGCGACGCGAAACGCCATCGCAAAATCGCTGGCCAGCCGAACCGTTGAACTGCAACATGCCGAACTCCGATCAAAGGGAAACGAGCAGGTGGGTGAGGTTAAACGCAGCCGATGAGGCTTCTCTCATCATTAAACGCGGGAGCTTCACAATAGTTTCGTCTGGATTTCCACTTCAGTCAACAAGAATTTTAACGAGACAGTTTGTTAGCCCGACGCACCAGCGCGCCAGCGAGGGAAACCCGCATCACCCACACGAACTCCAACAGTCAAAAAATCCAACGCGATCCGACGTAAGTCGACTTTTGCGACGTGCGCAGAAGTGTCTCCAAATGTCGTGAACGTGTCGCCAAGTGTCGTGAGAATGTCGCGTGATGTCGTGAGAGTGTCGCCAAGTGTCGTGAACGTGTCGCCACTTGCGCCGATCCTCGAGTCGAGTGCATTCGACGTAACCCACTATTTCTACTGTATCTTCGTGCTTTCTTGCCGCAAGGAATTGTGGGATAATCGTTTGCATTCGCTCGCGTTTTACGGGAGTCCGTCATGGACGAAC
>JAYVXI010000093.1:0-6653 GCA_043785305.1 Limnoglobus sp.
GTTCGTCCATGACGGACTCCCGTAAAACGCGAGCGAATGCAAACGATTATCCCACAATTCCTTGCGGCAAGAAAGCACGAAGATACAGTAGAATTAAACAGTTCCTTGGGTTCGTCGCGAGCGATCAGTATACCCTCGCAGATGCCGATTATTCCATCGCGATATAGCTGCTCACAGGCTTCCGCGACCGCCCGCTTGGCGCGATTGCGAGTATTTTGCGGGTTGCAAGGGCGATGATATTCGACGAATCGAACCGAAATCGAACCGAAACGAGTACAATTTGTGGAAATTTTGCCAAAGTGAGGCATATTTAGCTTGGAAAGTGTGGCTTTCGGTTGTTTACTACTAGCACGCCCTTGGAATCAAGGGGTTTGTACGGTCACTATCCTTGTTTGAGAGGCTCACATGGCTACGGCTACCAAGAAGAAAGTGCTGACCAAGTCCGCACTGCACGCTCACTTCGCCGAGAAGACCGGCCTGAAGAAGACCGAGATCGCTGCGGTCCTCGATCTCCTCGCCGAGACGGCCGTGGCGCAACTCGGCTCGAAAGGCGCTGGCGTTTTCACGATTCCCGGCCTCGCCCGGTTCAAGGTTCGCAAAGTCAAAGCCGTCAAAGGTGGCGTCTC
Source organism: Limnoglobus sp. (assembly GCA_043785305.1). Lineage (GTDB taxonomy): Bacteria > Planctomycetota > Planctomycetia > Gemmatales > Gemmataceae > Limnoglobus. The sequence goes on from JAYVXI010000093.1 coordinate 627, forward strand.
GAAGATCAACCCGATCACCAAAGAGCCGTACATCACGAAGGATCGCCCCGCCCATAACAAGGTCGGCATCCGCCCCGTGAAGGCATTCGCCGAATCGCTGAAGTAAATTCGACGGATCCGATGCATCCACAACGAGCGGGCCAATCGGCCCGCTCGTTGTTTTTCACGGAGACTTTCCAATGACAAAACCGTACGACGCGACGATGAAAACCTTGCTCGACGAGTTTGCCATCGATTGGATCGGCTGGCTCGCGCCGCGTTTCGGTTTGCCGGCAACCACCGAGGCCGAGCCACTCGACGTCGACTTGTCCACCGTGCAGCTGGAAGCGGACAAAGTGTTTCGGCTCAAACATCCTGCCAACGGACTGTTGCATATCGAACCGCAGACGGCGCACGATCTGACATTTCCGGATCGGATACTGGCTTACAACGTGCTGCTCGAACGTCAGTACGGTGGGCCAGTTTACTCGATCGCACTGTTACTTCGGCCACAGGCTTTTGCAACGAGTATCACGGGACTCGTCCAACGCCGTTACGACGACGGGCGAGTTTATCTCCAATTCCACTACGAAGTGATTCGCGTGTGGGAATTGGAGATCGAACCGCTGATGAACGGGAATATCGGTGCGATCCCACTGGCGCTTTTGACCGACCAGGCACGCGGGCGATTGCCCGAACTCGTCGATCGAATCGACGAGCGATTGCGAGCGGAGCCGGTCGCTAACATCACTCGTCGGCTGTTGCTGACTTCGAGTTACATCTTGTTGGGCTTGCGATATGATAGAGAGGAAATCCGCTCCGCATTCGTGAGGGTTACGGGCATGAAAGACTCGACAACGTATCAGGCGATCCTGCAAGAAGGCCGTGAAGAAGGTCTCTATGCCGGGATGCTGAAGGGGATGCAGGAAGGACTGCAAGCCGGGATCCAGACCGGGATCCAGACCGGGATCCAAACTGGAATCCAAACTGGAATCCAAACCGGTCGCCTCGAAGGTATGCAATCCGGCATTGTTGCGGCGCGACAGGAAGATTTGATCGACATAATCCGCGAGCGATTCGGCGCGGTTCCCGAACTGGTCGAAGCAAGAATTCGTGCGACGTCGGATCCTGCGAAGTTGCAGGTGGCGGTCCGTCAAGCGGTTCGCGTGATAGACCCGAACGAGATCCTCCGATAAACCGCGGCAAAACTCTCTCCCCATTTTGAAAGAACCATCATGCTTCGTTTCGCCCTCCCTGTCTTTGCGATTCTTGCGTCAGTCGTTTTGGCGAATGCGGCCGATCCGGCGAAGATTGCCGTGCTGATTATCGATGGCCAGAACAATCACAACTGGAAGGCCACTACGCCGGTGATGAAGAAGTACCTCGAAGAATCGGGGCACTTCACCGTCGATGTCGCGACGTCGCCAGAGAAGGGCAAGAAGGACGAGATGGCCAAGTTCCACCCGGACTTGTCCAAGTACGCCGCCGTCGTCAGCAACTACAACGGCGAGTCGTGGTCGAAAGAATTGAACGAGTCGCTCGAAGCGAAAATCAAAGACGGCACGCTCGGTTACGTCGTCATTCACGCGGCGAACAACGCCTTCGGTGGCTGGAAGCAGTATTACCAGATCATCGGTATGGGCTGGCAGAACGAGAAGTTCGGCAATCGGTTGTACCTCGACGATGCGGGTAAAGAAGTCATCCTAGAAGCGGGTAAGGGCATGGGTGCAGGGCATCGTTATACCGGGCCGTTCACGGTGACCGTTCGCGATGGCGAACACCCGATCACGAAGGGGATGCCGAAGGAATGGCTGCACTGCAAGGACGAACTTTACGACAACATGCGCGGCCCCATCGAGAACGTGAAAGTGTTGGCGACCGCCTACTCCAAAGGCACGAAGGTTCACGAGCCGATGATCTGGACCGTCTCGTACGGCAAGGGTCGCGTCTTCCATACGCCGATGGGCCACGATGCGAACGCGATGCACTGCGTCGGTTTCGTGGCGACGCTATTGCGCGGCACCGAGTGGGCGGCGAGCGGCAAAGTGACGATCGCGTTGCCGAAGGATTTCCCAACCGCAGACAAAGAGAGCGTTTACCCCGCGAAGTAACGGCTGCGTTTACACAACCCATCGCCCCCGGTATTCCAACGGGGGCGGTTTCATTTCCCGCGATCCGTAAACTACAAGAACGAACGCATACGTGCGAATGACTTGTCGGTGTTTACCGATGCGAGGCGAAATTGCGATGCCAGATTCTGTCGTATTAACCGAAGAGCCGGGCGAAGTCGTGGCCGCCCCGCAAGATGCCGCGCTGTTGGAACGCATTCGCCGCCTCGAAGACGCACTCGCTCAACGCCCCGCACCCGTCACGGCCGTGGTGCCACACGACGAAGAGCAACTCGCGGAACGGCTTCTGACGATCATCTCCGCGAAGGCTGCCCAACATCGTGCCGCGACCTCGAATATCCCTGCCGCACCGTTGGGCGTCGCACCGATCCAGACCTACGCGCAGTATCCGTTCCCACCGGGTGCGGCGATGCCGCCGAACGAGCCGAGCGTCTGGACGTGGTTTACGTCGAGCGTGCTCGGCGAGATCAAACTGATCGTGCGGATGTATCTCGACCCGCGTTACCGCCTCAGCCGATTCGCACAACTCGGCGTACCGATCATCCTCGCCGCATTCGTGTTCAACTACTTTTTCTTCCTGCTGCCGCCGATCGGTTCATTGCCCGTCGTGCGCGAAATCTTGGAACGATTCGTCTGCGTCCTGCTATCGATCGGGTTGTACAAAGTGCTGGCACGCGAAGTGATACGCTACCGCCAGGTGCTCGAATATCTCTCGCAATACGGTCAACATTAAAAGGAGAACTTCGATGAAAGGGAACTACACCGCCGTCGTTCAGCAGAGCGGAGAATGGTGGATCGGCTGGGTAGAGGAAGTGCCGGGGGTCAACTCTCAAGGAAAGACTCGCGAGGAACTGCTCGATAACCTGCGTGACGCACTCGATGAGGCTTTGGAAATGAATTTCAAACCGGAAAGCAATGTGCAACCATGATCCGCCTCGGTGTGAATATCGACCACGTGGCCACTCTCCGACAGGCTCGTCGGGGGTACGAACCTGACCCCGTTGCGGCGGCGATTCTCGCTACGCTGGCGGGTGCCGATGGCATTACCGTTCACTTGCGCGAAGACCGTCGGCACATTCAAGATCGCGATGTTTACCGGGTTCGGGAAGCCGTCGCGACGCGCCTCAATTTCGAGATGGCCACCGTGGCCGAGATCGTCGCGATTGCCTTGAAAGTCATGCCCGATGAAGCCACGCTCGTACCGGAGAAGCGTGCGGAACTGACGACCGAAGGCGGGCTGGATTTGATCGCGAACGCGGATGCCGTCCGCCGCGCGATCGATGTGCTCAAGGCGGCGGCGATTCAGGTGGCACTTTTCATCGATCCGAACATCGAGCAGATCGACATGGCGAAGCAACTCGGTGCCGACGCCATCGAGATTCAGACGGCGAGTTACTCCGAAGCTACGACACCGAAGGCGATTGCCGACGAACTTGCGAAGTTACGCACGGCCACCGCCCATGCGTGTCAGATCGGGTTGCACGTCCACATGGGCCACGGGTTGAACTATCAGAACGTGAAACCGATCGTGCGAATTCCCGGCGTCGAGGAGTTAAACATCGGCCACAGCATCATCAGCCGGGCCGTACTGTTGGGTATGGAAACCGCCGTCCGAGATATGAAGGCGGTCATGCAGGAACACTACCCGAATCCGAAAGCGTGATCTCAATTTCAACGAGTGGTTGAAGGCAACCCGGTCCGCTTCGCGGCAGCTTCTTCGAGCTGCTTGATCTGCGCTTCGACCTTCTTCTTGCCCGCTGGGGTGGCCAACACGAGCAACGAATCGCTGCCTTCATCGGCAATCACTGTCTTCACTTCGTCGTCGAACTCGCCAATCGCGATCAGTTCTTTCAGTACCTTCGCGACGTTCACACACGTCGGGCCGTTTAGGGATTTCATCATGATCGTGTGGAGCGTGAACTTCCGCGGCGGGCCAGCAGGGATTGGCAAATTCTCCGTGGCTTTCCATGGTAATTGAGTCATCGGGATTGGTTGTGGTTGTGCTAACAACGGGTCGCGAATCACAGGTGTCGATGGGATTTCCAATCGTGACACCGGCCCGCTATCTCGTACTGGGTATACTGTCTCGTATTCCGACACGGGATGATAACGAGTTGCGCCAGTCTCCGGATCTTGTACTTGCCTCAAATAAGTCTTAAACCCTGCGGCGGGCTTTGCTGCTGCGGACTTCGCCGGACGTTTGAAGATGATCGATTTCGACTGCGTCTCCAGAACGCAGAGTTCCCAACCTTTCTGGCCGAGATCGACGATGAATTTCTGCGCGTTGGGTAGCGTTTCGTAATTCTGGAAGCGGTACTCCCAGATGCGCTCGGGTTCGGCTTCGGGTGCTGGCGACGGCACGACAAACCCGGGTTCCGGCTGTGGCAGCACCCGCGTCGGACTCGTGAACATTGGCGTGGGTGGTGGTAACAGTGGTGGCGGTGTCGCGGTCGGCGTTTTCGGTGCGGTCTGGGCGTCGGCTGTGGAGAACACGCCGGTGCCGAGGCTCATGGCCATGCCGCCTGCGAGCACCACGGCGGCGGCGAGCAGTTTCACTTTTGAAATCATCATTCCCGATACCCCTTGTGAAAGAGTCAGAATTGAGGCGGGAACGGCCCCCACCTCGTTTGCGAATGCCAGTGTCGTTTCGATGAGCGTGGCCGGCGCGATGGCGCTGCCGGTAGTCGTGCCCGCACCGATGGCCCCGAGTGCCAGCGCCGGTGCGAGGCCGCGTTGCGAGAGTCGATCGAGCAGGCGACGTTTCGCCTTGGACAACCGCCCGGTGAGCGTGCCGGGCTTCCAGCCGAGTTGGGCGGCCGCCACGGGTTGGCGCACGCCTTCGAGGCAGCAGAGTACGAACGCGGTGCGTTCGGCTTCGGGCAACCGGTTCACTTCCTCATGCACGGCCGCGAGGAGTGCATCCCACTGCGAATCGGCTACGGGCGAAGTCGCTTCGGGCCGGGCGACGGCCCCTTCGCGGGTCTTGCGCCGTGCGGCGGTGCGCTTCAGTTTCGTGGCCACACGCACCGCGACACCGTGTAACCACGGGCCGAGCGTGGCGGTATTCCGCACGGTCTTTGCACTGCGAACCAGTGCCAGAAATGTCGCTTGAAACGCATCTTCCGCATCGCCATCTTGCGGAAGTAGATTCCGGCAAACGCCCCAAACCATCGTCCCGTGGCGGCGTACGATCGTCGCAAACGCGGCGGCATCGTTCGACGACACGAACCGCGCGACGAGCGAGGCATCCGCCTCATCCTCGCCCGTCATCGCTTCCACCTGTTTGCGTATCGCGTCCAGTATCCGGGAATGCACGGCAGTTTCCTTCGCGGTCGTTTCGTAAGTCTGTTCCCACGCGGCGGGTTTTCCTACGAGTTTAATAAAATCTCGTCGCCAGAATCGACGTAAGTCACAATTGCGGAGGCTCCAAAACCGTTTTTTGGGGTGTTTTTTCGTCTCAAAATGGTACTTTTCGATCGCAAATCGCCGATCTGTTTCGATGTATTTTGCCGTAACTCAAACTCCTTTTGTGGGTTACGTCGATGGCCATACCATTGGCACACGCCGCAAGTGGCGACCAAAAATCGACCGAGCACGACACAAAATCGACCGAGCACGACACAAAATCGACCGAGTGCGACAATTTCATGTCATTTGGAGACACTTTTGGGTGTGTCTGCGCACGTCGCAAATGTCGACTTAGGTCAGATCGCCTTGGATTTTTTGACTGTGCGTTTTCGCGTGGGTGTGCTCGAACTGCAATTTAGCGCAACTTCAAAAAGTGCAAGCAAGGTGTGCGCTCCCGGTGGGAGTCTCCCACCAGGACAAGCCCTATCGCGTTCGGCACGGCGTTTGCCGTGCTTGGTCCGAGCCCAAAATGAGATTGGAGCTACGTGCCGATCGACCTCGCGGGAGATGA
>JAYVXI010000094.1:0-47782 GCA_043785305.1 Limnoglobus sp.
GCAGCGAATCGAATCGGCACGTTACTACCGCTATCGCAGACGTAACCTGCCGCCACCATTAAAGAACGAGCAAAAACGATAACGATACAGTAGAAGTATATATGTCGCTCTCTCAGATAATCTGCTTGATCGGCTCGGCTCCTTCGACGCCGACGAGCTTTTGATCGAGGCCGCCGTAAAAGTACGACAGGTGGTTCGGGTCGAGGCCCATCTGATGCAGTACCGTGGCGTGGAGGTTCTTCACGTGGTAGCGATCTTCGACGGCGTTGTTGCCGAATTCGTCGGTCTTGCCGACCGTGACGCCGCCCTTGATGCCGCCGCCCGCCATCCACATCGTGAAGCCGTACGAGTTGTGGTCGCGGCCGGTACCGCTCTCGTATTCCGCCGTCGGTTGTCGCCCAAACTCGCCGCCCCAGATCACGATCGTCGAGTCGAGTAGCCCCGTCCGCTTCAAGTCTTTGAGCAAGCCCGCAATCGGTTTGTCGGTGTTACCGCAGTGCTTGTTGTGGTTCTTCGCGATGTCCGAGTGCGCGTCCCAGTTGTCGTCGTTGTGCGCCCCGCCACTGTAAACTTGCACGAAGCGCACACCGCGTTCTACGAGCCGCCGCGACAGCAAGAGTTTCTTGCCGAAGTCTTCGGTGTTGGTGCCGTCGATGCCGTAGAGTTCCTTGGTTTCCTTGGTTTCCTTGGTGAAATCGACCGCTTCGGGGGCGTGTTGCTGCATCTTGTACGCGAGTTCGTAACTGGCGATACGTGCGGATAGTTCGCTGTTATCGACCCGCGTTAGCATGTGTTCCTGGTTCTTTTCCTTCAACCGATCCAGCAAGTCACGCTGTTGCGCGCGGCTCGTCCCGGCGGGGGGTTGCAGGTCGAAGATCGGCGTACCGCTCGCCCGCAATGTCACGCCCTGATACGCGGCAGGCATATAGCCGCTCGACCAATTCTTCGGCCCGCTAATCGGCCCGCCCGTGTTATCGAGCATCACCACGAAACCGGGCAGGTTCTCGTTCTCCGAGCCTAGCCCGTACGTCACCCACGAACCGATACACGGGTTGCCCGATAGCAATCGCCCGGAGTTCATCATCAGCAATGCGGAGCCGTGAATCGGCGACTCGGCGTACATGCTTTGCACGAACGCGATGTCGTCGACGCAAGTGGCCACGTGCGGGAACAGGTCGCTGACCCACTTGCCGGATTTGCCGTACTGCTTGAACTTCCAGCGCGGTTCGACGATGCGACCTTCGTTCCGTTTGCCACCACGGCCGAACGTCTTGATCGGCACCATCTTGTTGTCTTTGCCCACCAGATACGGCTTGTAATCGAACGTATCGATGTGGCTCGGGCCGCCGTAACAGAATACGAAGATCACCGATTTCGCCTTCGCAGGGAACATCGGCTTCTTGACCGCCATCGGGTTCAGCAAACTGGAACTCGGCTTCGTCGACTCGGCGGCCCCCAGCGCGCCATCGGCCGCGAGCATTCCCGCAAGTGCCATTCCAGGGAACTTCGCCCCCGAATCCCAAAGGAATTCACGGCGAGTTCGGCGACAAAATTGGCGGTCGGTCGTCATGTCGTTACCCCAAGTGACGCAGATAATCTTAAACCGGAAATCAAAAACTTTAACCGCAAAGGGCGCAGAGAACGCTGAGAAATCCATTTCAAATCACAGAATCGTCTTCGTATCTCTCGTTCTTATCTCCGCGTTCTCTGCGAACTCTGCGGTGAAAATTCTTTTCTCTTCTTTAATCCAGGTACAGAAACTCGTTTGCGTTCAGTACTAGCAGTGCGTATCGCGCGAGTGCGGCGGAGTCGTCGAGCGTGTACTTCGCCTTCATTTTCCGAATGAACGCCAAGTCTTTTGCCACTTCCTCATCGCTCGGCTTGCGGCCCGTTGTGAGGCGGATCGCGCGGGTCACTTGCTTGGCGGTGTCGCCGGGGAACTCGTCGCTCAGTCGCTTTGCCAGCGATGTCGCTTGTTCGTTCGTAAACTCGCCGTTCAACATCCCGAGAGCTTGCGTCGGCACCGTGGTCGTGTAACGCACGGGGCAACTCGAGTCGGTGTCGGCCTGATCGTGATTGATCAGCACCGGCACTTGCAGCGAGCGTTTAATGAACACGTATACACTACGTCGATCGCCCGCTGTCGGTTTGTTCGCATCGTAATGCCAGCCTTGGCCGGGTACCGACTGCCCCGCAAGAACTTCGCGTGGAATTTTCGGGAACACGCTCGGCCCGAACGGCGTGAGATTCAGTTTGCCACTCGCCATCAAGATTGTGTCGCGCACTTCCTCGGCCGCGAGGCGACGCATGTTGAACCGCCAGTAAAACGCATTCGCGGGGTCGGTCGTCAAGTTCGCGGCGTTCGCGTTCGCGGAGCGCTGATACGTCTGCGAGAGCATGATCGACTTGTGCAACCGCTTGATCTTCCAGCCGCCTTCGACGAAATCGCTCGCCAGCCAGTCGAGTAGCTCGGGGTGCGTCGGCATCTCTCCGAGTTTGCCGAAGTCGCTCGGCGTCGGGACGAGGCCTTTCCCGAAGTGGTACTGCCAGACGCGGTTGACCATGACGCGGGCCGTCAGCGGGTTGCTCTTCGAGGCGAGCCAATTCGCGAGTACCGTGCGTCGGCCACTCGTTTTCGCCCCCTTCGCGGGTGCGGGAATCACCGGGTCCGGGAAGCCGAGCACCTCGGGGAAGCCGGGTGCAATCACTTCGTCTCGCGGTGCGTGCGGGTTGCCTCTCGCGAGCAAGTGAACCGTTGGCGGTTGCACCTCGCAATGATTCACCGACAACGCCAAGTCTTGGTTCGGCAACGGCTTTTGCTCGAGATCGAGCCGTTCCTTCTTGAGTTTGCCGTAATCGCGTTTCAAGTCGCCTTCAAAAAACTTCACCGCCTTCGCGATCACTCGCGGCCGATCCGGCCCCTCGGATGCGCGTTGATCCTCGGCCGGTAGCTTCTTGATGGCTTCGACTTCGATGACGTTCATCTGCTTGACGAGTTCGCGAACCCGTTCGTTGCGTGCGTTCAACTCGACTTCGTAAGTCTTCCGCTTTTCGGGTGCGGAGATGTCCGAGGTGTTCGTCGATGACGTGGTGCCGCGGGTGTCGCTGAACGGGCGAATGTCGCGGAAAAACGCGAGTAATTTGTAGTAATCGGTCTGCGGGATCGGGTCTTTCTTATGGTCGTGGCAACGCGCACAGTTGACCGTCATCGCGAGGAAACCTTGTGCGGTGACGGTCACGAGGTCGTCGTAGCCATCGAACAGCGATTGTTTCGCGTCGGCGGGTTCGTCGTCCCAAATACCGAGGCGATAGTAGCCCGTCGCGATGATCGCATCGGCCGACCATTCGGGAAGCTCATCGCCCGCGATCTGCTCCTTGATAAAGCGATCGTACGGCTTGTCGTCGTTGAAACTGCGAATGATGTAGTCGCGGTAACGCCAGGCGTTCGGCTTCGGGCCGTCGCGCTCGTAGCCATTCGTTTCGGCATAACGAACGATGTCGAGCCAATGTCGCCCCCATTTTTCACCGTAATGCGGCGATGCCAGAAGTGTGTCGATCAATCGCGGGTAGGCATCGGGCGAAGCATCCGCGAGGAACGCATCGATCTGCTCCGGCGTCGGCGGCAACCCCAACAAATCGTAATACGCCCGGCGAACGATCGCAGACTTCTCCGCCGGCCCGTTCGACTTCAATCCCTTCGCATTCAGCTTGCTCTGGATGAATGCATCGATCGGCAAAGCGTCTTTGACGAACGGGATCGCCACGGGTTTCACTGGCTGATACGCCCAAAATTTCTTCGCTTCCTCGGTGATCACCGAAGGGGCCGCCGGTGGACTCACGATGCTCTCGCCGAGGTCTTCGACGCTCACAGGCATTCGTTCGACGACCCATTTGGTGAGGATTGCGATTTCCGTATCAGCCAGTTTCCCCGACGGCGGCATCACCTCGGTGCCATCGCCACGCTTGTTCAGAATGGCCTGAAGAAACAGGCTTTCCGCTGGTTTTTTGAGATCGAACGACGGCCCGGTGATGCCACCCGCGATCGCCGCCGCGCGATTCGAGAGACGCAGTTCGCCCTTGATCTTTTCGCCCGCACCGTGGCATTTGAAGCAGCGCTGCACGAGAATCGGCTTGACGCTTTTCTCGTAAAACGCGACTTGTTCCGCATTGAAGCTCGGCTTCTTTTCCTGGCTCCGCCCAATGGCAGACAGCGCAAGAAACGCAACCAGCAACAACGCAGTACGCGGTCGTGAGAGCAGCAGCATGGATCGTGCCTGTGAGGCAGAGTGGGGCAGGTGTGGCACAAGCAATTATTCTGGAATCTATATTTAATTTAGACTAAGCAGCGCGTCAGTTCAAGCCATCGCTTGAAATTGTAAGCGATCTCGTCGTTCGATCGGTACCAGATTTTCGACGAATTGCCTCGTGCAATTTTCCCACGAATAGCGTCGAGCGTCTTCGATGCAAGCGGATCGTGAGCCGGTCGCCAAAGCGTTCCCGATAGCCGTGCCAAGGTTATCGTTCAATGCACCGAGATTTGGCTCCGTGATGATGTCGATCGGGCCAGTCACAGGAAACGCCGCCACGGGCAGACCGCACGCCATCGCTTCGATCATCACGAGGCCGAAAGTATCGGTTTTACTCGGGAAAACGAAGAGATCGGCAGCCGCGTAAGCAGCCGTAAGGGCTTCGCCTTTCAGGAACCCGAGGAACACGGCTTGCGGGTATTTCGCTTGCAACTCCGCACGTGCGGGACCGTCGCCGACGATCACCTTCGTTCCTGGCGTGTCGAGCGCCAGAAACGCTTCGATGTTCTTTTCCACCGAGACGCGACCGACGTAAAGCAGCACGGGGCAGGGGTACTGGCTCGCTGGCTTTGCTCCCGATCGAAACACCGTAAAATCGACGCCCCGCGACCAACGCCGTATCGGCGATGTGAAGCCACGCTGTTGCAAATCGGCTTCCAGGCTAGGCGTGGCAACCATGATCGCTGAGGCGCGGTTGTGGAACCAACGAAGAAACCGATAGCTCCAACGTGCCGGGAAACCGGTGAGAGTTTGAGCGTATTCGGGAAACTTCGTGTGGTACGATGTGGTGAAATTCCAATCGTGTTGCCGACAATACTGGCGAACCAGCAGCCCGATTGGCCCCTCAGTGGCGATATGAACGCAGTTTGGCCGAAACGATTTGATACGGTGGTTGATGCTACCAGGCCGCGGAAAGCAGATCGGGATTTCCGGGTAGAACGGGATCGGGATCTGCGAAAATCCTTGTGGCGATACGACTTCGACGATGTGCCCCATCGCACGAAGAGTGCGTGTCGTCGTGTCGAGCGTTCGCACGACCCCGTTGACTTGCGGGTGCCAGGCGTCGGTGGCGATCAAAATCCGTTGCGTCATAGTAAAGGTGTTTTATGCCCGTAGACCCCGACAAACGCAAGATTCGCGAGTTGAAACGCGCCCTGAAGAAGCGCGGAAACAAACACCGTCGCCATCAACTCAAGCGCAATCTCGCCGACAACCCCGAAGACGCAGCCAACGACGTCGAGCAACTCGGCCGCCACCGATCGGAATCGTTAAACGGTTTGGATCAAGACGGCACGCGGAAACAAAATCTGCAACCACCAGCAAACGAGTGATTTACGCCAACACGCCTTTCACCACGTCACCGTGAACGTCGGTCAGCCGGAACTGACGGCCCTGATACTTGAACGTCAGTTTCTTGTGGTCGATGCCGAGCAGGTGCAAGATCGTCGCTTGGTGATCGTGAACGTGAACCGGGTCTTTCGTGATATTCCATGCAAATTCGTCGGTTTCGCCGTGGCTATGCCCGCCTTTCACGCCGCCGCCCGCCATCCACAAACTGAACGCACGCCCGAAGTGGTCGCGGCCCGTCGGCTTGTCCGCCGGCCCTTGCCCGAACGGCGTTCGCCCGAATTCTCCGCCCCAAACGACGAGCGTGCTATCGAGCAACCCGAGCCGTTTGAGATCCTTCACGAGTGCCGCCGACGGTTGATCGGTGTCTTTGCACTGAACTTCGAGCTGCGTATGCAGGTTGCCGTGTTGGTCCCAACCGCTGTGCATGAGTTGCACGAAGCGCGTACCGCGTTCGAGCAAGCGTCGGGTGATCAAGCAGTGCCGTGCGAAGCTGCCAGGTTCGTGGACCATCGGCCCGTACATATCGAGGATGTGCTTCGGTTCGTCCTTGAAATCGAGCAATCCGGGGACGCTCATCTGCATTTTGAATGCCATTTCATACTGCGAAATGCGCGTGTCGGTTTCGGGGTCGCCATACTCTTTCAGGTGCTGTTTGTTCAGTTCTTGAATGCCATCGAGCAGTTGCCGGCGGGATTCGCGCGAGATGCCTTCGGGGTTGTTGAGGTACGGCACGGGGTCGCCCGTCGCGCGGAATCGCGTACCCTGGAACTTGCTCGGCAAGAACCCGCTGCCCCAGTAGTAATCGTAAAAGAGTTGCCCGCAACTGCGGATTTTATCGGACGACGTCATGACCACGAACGCGGGCAGGTCGCTCGCCACACTGCCGAGGCCGTACGTCACCCACGCGCCGAGGCTCGGTCGGCCGGGAATTTGTGCGCCACTCAGAAAGAACGTCACACCCGGTGCGTGATTGACCGCTTCGGTGTTCATCGACCGCACGACGCAAATATCGTCCGCAATCTCGCCCGTGAACGGCAGCATCGTGCTCAGTTCCAGCCCGCTCTTGCCCCATTTTTTGTAAGGCTTAATCGCGGGCTGTACGGGCCACTTTTTGTAACCCGCCGTCATCGTGGAAAGCCGCGTCGTACCGCGCACACTCTCCGGAAGATCTTGCAAACGATACTTTTCGAGCGTCGGCTTCGGGTCGAATAAATCGAGGTGCGACGGTCCGCCCCCCTGCCAGAGGTACACCACCCGCTGCGCCTTGGGGGCGAAGTGCGGCAGCCCCGGCAGTGCCGGTTGCCCGAGCGGCTTCTCCGCGGCTTTCGATTCTTGCTGCAAAAGCGAGGCGAGTGCCGCCACGCCGACGCCGCTGGCAGCGCTGCCGAACAGTTGGCGGCGCGTGACGCGGATGGAATTTTCGGTGATCGGTTCCATGTCACTCCCGTGTCAGTGCTTCGTCGAGATTGAAAACCGCGAGCATCAGGCTCGCCCACGCCGCATGTTCGACCGGATCGAGTTTCGTTTCCTGAGGGGCCGCCCCGACCGTGAGAAACTTCTTCGCTGCTGCGGGTTCCGCCCGAAAGCGCGCGAGTTGCTGATCGAGCATCTTCGCGAGAATCGCACGTTCATCTGGCTTCGGTTCTCGCGAAAGCAAGCGACGATACGCGAACGTCATCCGGTCCGGTGTGGTGGCTGCACTCGTTATCGTTTTCGCGGCCAGCACTCGTGCGGCTTCGTTCCACGTCGGGTCGTTGAGTGTCGTCAAGGCATGGAGCGAGGTGTTCGTATTCGACGATTTCACCTTGCAAACTTGTCGCGTCGAGGCATCGAACATATTCGCGGGGCCAACGGTGCGCCGCCAGAAGGTGTATAAACTGCGGCGGTATAAATCGCGGCCGACCGACTTCGGATACGTGAAGTCGCGTTCCTTGGTAATCGCGAGCGCGTCCCAGATACCCTCGGGTTGATACGGATACACCGGCTTGCCGCCGACGCGAGTGTCGATTAAACCGCTGGAGAACAAGGCTATATCGCGAAGTGTCATCGCCGCGAGCCGCGTGCGCGGGAAGCGGGCATACAGCGTGTTCTCGGGGTCTTTCGCCATCTGATCCGACGTGCGTTTCGACGAGCGTTTGTAAACGTCGCTGGTGACGATCAATCGGTGTAGCTTCTTGACATCCCACCCGGATTCGCGAAATTCGACCGCGAGCCAATCGAGTAACTCAGGATGAACCGGCACTTCGCCCTGCACGCCGAAGTCCTCGCTCGTCTTCACAAGACCGACGCCGAAGAACGTCTGCCAGGCGCGGTTGACGGCTACGCGGGCGGTGAGCGGGTGTTCGGGTGCGATCAGCCATTTGGCCAACCCAAGGCGATTTTTCGGTGCGTCTTTCGGCAACGGTAACAGGAAGCTCGGCGTTTCAAACGTGACGATTTCTTTCTTCTTGAGATACTCACCGCGATCGAGAATATGCGATTCCCGCGGCTTGTCGTCGGCCATCACCATGATTCGCGGGTAATCGTCCGCACGATAGAAATTCGCTTCGTTCACCGCTTTTTTCAGTATCTCGGCGAGTTGCGGTTCGACCTTTTCTTCAAAGTACACTATCAGATTCTTATCGCGTTCCGGCTTCGTTTTTGCGTCGGTATCCAGTGTCAGTTTGCGAGTGGCTTCATCGGCGAATCCTTCCTCGCTTGCCACCCGCAAGAGCCAGACTTTCTGCTTCTTGGCGAGTGCGGTTCGCAGTGCCACTACTGTTGCGTCCAGGGATGTCACTCGCGCTTTTTGCTCGGGCGTCGGCACTTCCAAAAACGGTGCGGACACTCGCATTTTCGACGATTGATACCCCGCTGCGCCGTTCTCGCTGACGTTGTTAAATGCCGCCAGCAACCGGTAATAATCCTTCTGCGTCATCGGGTCGTACTTGTGGTCGTGGCACTGGGCGCAGGCCATCGTTAGCCCCAACCAGTTCGTTGCGGTCACGTCGACGCGGTCGAACAGGATGTTGAACCGTTGCTCTTCGGGGATCGCGCCGCCTTCGCCATTCACGAGATGATTGCGATTGAATGCCGTCGCGATTTTCTGTTCCTGCATTGCATTCGGCAACAAGTCGCCCGCAAGTTGTTCGACGGTAAATTGCGAGAACGGCATGTTGCTGTTCATCGCTTTCACGACCCAATCGCGCCACACCCACTGGAAGGTGTCGCCGTCTTGCTGGAAGCCGTTGCTGTCCGCGTATCGGGCCGCATCGAGCCACGGTAACGCCATGCGTTCGCCATAGTGCGGGCTGGCCAGCAAGCGATCCACCACCTTATCGAACGCAGTCGGCGAGGTGTCTTTCAGAAACGCATCGATCTCTTCGACCGTAGGTGGTAAGCCGATCAAATCGAGCGTGAGTCGGCGAATCATCATCGCCCGATCGACTTCCGGTGACGGCGTCAGTTTCGCATCGAGGAGCTTCGACAATATCCACGCATCGATCGGGTTTTTCGCGAAAACCAGCTTCGGTAACGCGGGCTTTATTGGTGTGCGATACGCCCAGTGATCCTCGAACACGGCCCCTTCGGCGATCCAGCGTTTCAATGTCGCTTTTTGCTCGACGCTCAGCTTGCGATTCGATTTCGGCGGCGGCATCAACTCACTGGCATCGTCGGATAAAATGCGTCGAACGAGTTCGCTCTCGTTGGGTTTGCCGGGCGTCACCTGGCCGTTCGCACGTTGGCCGTCCAACGTGTCGAGGCGGACTTCCGCCTTCCGCTGATTTGTGTCTTGACCGTGGCAGTAAAAGCAGTTTTCCGACAAAATTGGCCGAACATCGCGACCGTACGACACCGGAGTGACAGCGCTCGCAGAGCTTACATACGCGATGAATGCGACCATCGCGAGGGGAAAAAACCTCATCGAGCGGACCTCATGGGAGCATGAGTAAAGGCGGGATTCACACTGATATATTAGTCCACAATCTCTTGCGGTTCTAGCGACAAACCTCTAGGTACGCTTGCAAGATCATCTGTGCGGCGATGCGGTCGCGTTTCCCCACTCGCTTCTCGCGGCGCACTCCTGCAGCGATCAGGGCGTCTTCGGCGTAACTCGACGTGAATCGTTCGTCGGCGAATGCCACGGGCAGGCCGGTCTCCTGCGTCAGCCATTCGGCGAAGGTGCGGCTTTCTTTCGCCTTCGGGCCTTCAGTGCCGTTGAGGCTGATCGGCAGCCCGACGACGAAGCCGACGGCGCGTTCGGCCTTCGCGACTTTGCGGAAGAACTCGGCATCGGCAACCGTCGACACGCGGGTGTAGGTGTCGTGCGGCGAAGCCAAAATGCGGTCGGGGTCGCAAATCGCGAGGCCGATCCGCACCGTGCCGGGGTCGATGCCGAGGAGGATACCTTTCGCGGGCATGGTCACAGGAATTTCTCGCCGCCTTTCTTCAGTCGATCGACGATCTCTTTCACGCGGCCTTCGTCTTGCTTGCGGGCCACGAGCGTGGCATCGCCGGCTTGGATAATGACGAGATCGCTGACGCCGATCGTGGCGATCAGGTGCCCCGCTTCACCGGCAATTACGCACCCCGTCGTGTCGATGCCGACATGATGGCCCTGCACGGTGTTCCTGGCCGCGTCTTGCGGATTATGCCGTTCGAGCGCCAGCCAACTGCCGACGTCGTCCCACTTGTACGGGGCTTGCAACACCATCCGTTCCGGTGCGGTTTCCATCACCGCGAAGTCGATGCTCGTCCCTTTGATCGCTTCGTATTCCTTGCGAAAAATCGCGTCGCGGTTCGGCGTGTCCCAGCCGTCGGCGATGCGGATGCAGGCATCGTGAATGTCGGGGCGGTTCGCCTGTAACTGCTTCAGAATCGTCTTCGCTTTCCAGACGAAAATGCCGCTGTTCCACTCGTAGTTCCCGGAAACGACGTACTGCTCGGCGAGGTCCGCGTCGGGTTTCTCCTTAAATTCCAGCACATTCGATAGCCGAATGCCGTTACGTTCGGCGGCAACGGGGCCGCGATGGATGTAGCCGTAGCCGGTCGAAGGGAACGTCGGCGGGATGCCGAAAGTGAACAGCGCGTTCGGGAACTCGTTCGCGAATTGCTCCGCCGCGAGTGCGGCACGCTGGAACTCGCGCTCGGGTTCGATCAGGTGATCGGCGGGCATGACGATGATCGTCGCATCGGGATCGCGTTTGGCGATCAGCGCCGCCCCGAGGCCCACGCACGGTGCGGTATCGCGGCGGAACGGTTCGCCGACGATTTGATCGGTGGGAATTTCGGGCAGTTGCAGCGCGGACTCTGCCGTGTATGCGGCACCGGTTAGCACCCACGTGCGTTCGGCGGCGATGACGGGCGCGATGCGGTCCGCCGTCGCTTGCAGCAAAGTGCGGTCGGCGGCGAACGACAGAAACTGCTTCGGGCGGGCGTTGCGGCTCCGCGGCCAAAACCGCGTGCCACCACCACCGGCCATAATCATCGCGTGAAACATCCACGATCCTCGGTTGCGTTCATTCAAACAGGGTCGGTGCGGTTATCGTCGTACCCTGGGGGATTTTACGTTTGCACTCGGCTTCATCGAGAGCAAACGTCGGGCGAATTTCGACGGGGTAAATCGGCTCGCCCTGTGCCGTACGTGGCACGACCACGCCGGCGGTTTCGAGCCACTTACTGGCGCGTGCGATCAGAAGTTGGCTTACCGTTTGTGCGGAGTCGGCACCGGTCGCGTTCTTTAGCGGGGCGAATTCATCGGTGCGTTCGACCGACACCGCGAGCCAACGGTCCGCGAGTGGGAGTGCATCGAACACGAACATCTCGAACTTCAGTGCGTTCTCGGTAGTCGGCACGAACGGCTCCGCTCGCTCGTTCAGGCATGGGACTTTTTTCTGGGCCAAGTGGTACGCCAACCGCGTCGATCCGCTCGTGACCTTTTCGAGGAATGGCACCGAGAACAAATGGATCGCGGGGCTGCCCGCACGGAATATCAGTTCGCCGGTGGGCGTACGTTCGTTCGCCATTTCGGCGGGGAGATCGGAATACTCGATGATGCCGCAACGGCCATCGATCTGGCTGAGCATCCCGACTTTTTCCTCGGGTTGTTCCTTGAATACGACCTTCGACGACGCTTCCGATTCGACTTCGATGTGCCGTCCAACGAACGCGGGATCGGCAATTCGCGTGAGTGGGTTATCGACCTGAAAGTAGAAAACGTGCCGCACGCCGGTGGCTTTGAGCTTCGCGAGAATGCCGCTATCGGCGAGTGCCGTGAGCGAACCGCCGTGGCCGTTCGGGCTGAGGAAAAGCTGCCCCGGCTTTTCAAGCAACAGTTTGCCGGTTTGGATATCGAGTGCGGGCATCGTCCCTTGCTGGAAAAAATGCACATCGTCCGACGGCAAGCCGAAGTAATCGTTGGCCTCGAAGTACGCTTCGGTATCGGCGTGCGTGGCATGGCTCGTCATCACGAGGAACGGCACGCGGGCGGCGTAGTTTCGCCGGAGTGCCAACACTTTCTCTGCGTGAATTTGGAACAAGCTCGCGCCGGAAACGGGGCCGACGGGGTAGATGCCTTTCGGCTTGTCCGACCCGAGCCGACTGCCCTGCCCGCCCGCAACGAGCAACACCGCGACTTCGCCCGCGCGAATCGCCGCGTCGCCGATTGCGATGGTCGCCGATGAGATTTCCGACCACGGCTCGACCGCCAACGGCGCGATGCGATCGCGCGGCGGCAGCACGGCATGCGGTTCGTTACGACGGCGGTACAGCGAATCGAGTTCGCCGAGATCGATGCCCGCGATGTCGCCGATCAACTGCGCCCGTTCGCACTCGGAAAGCGCATCCCAACCGAACAGCACGTGTTCTTGACGGTGGTGTTTCAGGTGGTGCAACACGTCCGGTGGGACCGATTTCATCGAACATCCTCTTACTCAAAAAACAATTAGAATTCGATTCGCAACCCATCGTACGCCATTTCGACGCCGGGCGGGAGTGTGGCGGGGAGCGTGTCGTAATCCATCTCGTGCGACATGTGCGTGAGGTACGTTTTTTTCGGTTGCAGTCGCTCGACGACTTCCAACGCTTGCCTCAAGCAGAAGTGCGAGGGGTGAGAATGGCCGGGCCGTAACGCATCCAGAATCAGCACGTCGAGGGATTCTAATAGCGGCCAACTCGTATCGGGAATCTGGCTGACGTCGGTGCAGTACGCGAGGTTGCCGATGCGGAAACCGAGCACGTGGAACCGCGAGTGAATCAGCGGAATCGGAATCACAATTTCGCCGAGTACCTCGAACGGTTTGTCTTCGATGCGGACGAACTCCAACTTCGGCAGAAACCCCGGCGGCATGTCGTCGCTACCCGGCTGAAACGCATAGCTGAAAACCGTACGGATGACCTGTTCGACGCTCTCGTTGCAATAGATCGGCAGCGCCCGACCGAGCGCCTTCGGGAACACGCGAACGTCATCGAGGCCGTAAAGGTGATCGACGTGGTAGTGCGTGTAAAGTACCGCATGAACGAGCGGAATCTTCTCGCGCAGAAGTTGCATCCGCAACTCCGGCGAGGTATCGACGAGTAAATTCCCCGCAGGCAATTGGAAGACGACCGAACTTCGCGTTCGCGAATTCCGCGGGTTCGTCGAAGTGCAAACCGCGCACGAACAACCGAGCATCGGCACCCCCACCGAGGTACCGCAACCGAGCACGACGAGTGAGCGCGACTTCATAGGGTGAAATTATATATCCTCGGGCCAGCACCGGCCGACCCGAGGAGTATTTCGTGCGACTTCGGGCGAGCGAACCTAGTGGTTCGTGTTCCCGTGAGCATCGAGGTGAACTTGCTTGTAACCACCGGTTACAGTGAAGTACATCAGTAACAGCAGGAACCCGACGGCCAGTGCCGCAGGCACTGCGGAAGTCCAGAGTAGCGCTTTGCGGTCGCCATAATCGACGGCATCATTGAGCGGCTTCTGGTCGGTGTCGAAGTTAGGCTTGCCTTGCGTCGTCCACCACTCCATCTGAGAGTTTAGCGTTTTTTCCAAACTCTCGCTGACAGGTTTTCCAGCCGCCTTTTCCTTTTTGATGGTCTCAACATCCGCTTCGAGAGTCGTTTTGAGGTCTTTCGGAATCTCGACCTTGGTGTCCTTCACCTTCGCTTCTTCTGCGGCTTTGATCTTGGCGAGATTGCCCTGGTGGTCGGTGAATACTTTCTTTTTTTGATTGTCGATACCTGCGATTTTCGGAGCGATGTCAGGCATAAAGCCCGTTACGATTGGGAACCCTTTTTCTTCATCCGCCTTATAGCGGTTGTAAGTCGCGACCGATGTCTCCTTCAATTTGTCGACCGCCGCATAGTCTTGCTTGTAACCGATGCCGGGGCTGCCGAGCATCCCGGCCGAAATCATGCCGATGCCACCGCTGATACCCAACGCCAACGCACCTGCCTTCGGAAATCGCTCGGAGATTACGCCGAGCATTGTCGGCCAGTAGAACGTCTTGCCGATGCCGTAAATCGTCACCGCACCGAAGTACAAGAGGACGGTGTTCGTCGAAGGTTGGCCGAGAAGAAACAAGCCGATCGTGCCCAGCACGGCGCTGATAAACAGCAACCCAACGGGGTTAATCTTGTGAACGATTGGTCCTGCAAAAAACCGCAAAATGAACATCAGAAGATTCGTCCACACAAGCGCGAGTAGTGCGGTCGTCTCGTCTTTTAGCACTCGCGTACTGATGTTTGTAATCCAGCTATCCGTTCCGAGTTCCACATAGCCGACGAGTGCGTGCAAAAGGAATAAGAAGAATAGAATCGGGGCAAGAAGTGACACGAGCATCGTGCCGGTCGAGACACCCGACGCCGTCGCTTCGGAATCCGGGAACGCCCGATTGAACATGAGCACGCCGTAAATGAGCACGGGTACGAGAAAGATGCCGAGCTTAATTTCCCAGCGGATTGGCGTATCGATTTGTCCAAACGCAAGTCCGATCAACGCGCCGAGAATGAGGCCACCCGGCCACCCGGCATGCAGGATGTTGAGCCAGTGCGTCTTTTTATTCGGAAATAGCGTCGCAGTGAGTGGGTTAATCACGGCTTCGCATGTGCCATTTCCCAGAGCGAATAACCACATCCCAACAGAGAGGCACCAGAACGCCCCTTCCTTACCATACATCCCGTAGATGGGAGTGGCCGCGAAGGTCACGACTGCGGACGAGACGTGGAGTAAGAATGCGATGAGCATCAATTTGCCGTAGCCGAAGCGGTCGGCCAAGAAGCTAAAGAAAATGATCGCGACACCGAAGCCGACGAGGCCACCACCGATGATGCCTCCGAGTTCGCTTTGAGTGAATCCGAACTGATCCCCCCAGTCTTTAACGATGATCCCGCGAACGGAGAATCCAATCCCAGCCGCAATGAGCGTGAAGAAACTCGCCCAAAACAGGACTTTTTCATTCCGTCCCTTCGCTACCGTGTCGTTTCCGACCATTAGTCATTACTCCGATGAGAGAGGTTCAAAAATATCGACGAATTCAGAATGCCATCCGCAGATATTTCACACTGTGTACGGAAAACGGCCACGCATAGGCAAGGTCTCTGTGTACGGATCGTGGAATCCGGGCAATTTGGGGAAAAATTTTGCGTTCTACGCGGCGTACGTGCAGCTATCGCAGAACCCGCCGCTTTTCCATTTGGAACGAATGATGCCCACACCGCCGACGTGACGATGAACTATCGTCAAGGACGAACATGTGGTGTGCCCCGGCATATCAATCGAAACGCAAGGGAGCCGACCCGTGACCCAAGAGTTGAACGTCTTGGCGCTTTTCAAGGGAACGGAACGCTTCATCTACGTTTACGATGATGACAGCCGGGATGCACTGATCGATGTCATTCGGAATGCGGCGGCCGACCCGCGCATTCCGATCAGCTGGTTCGATGCCGCGGTACTCACCGAAAGGGCACGCCAGCAAGGGAAGGAACCCGACGAACAGCCGTCGCGGCTTTAACATCCACGGGCAATAGGCCCGACCTTCCCGGATACCTGATGGCGACCCTCGAACAAGGGCTGGCGGAGTTCCTGACGCACCTCAGCCTGGAAAGAAACGCCTCCACGCAAACGGTCAAGTCGTACCGGGAGGATCTCGTACAGGCGCTCGGTTTCCTACGCGATCACCTGCAAAAAGGGAACGTAGAACCGGCCGACTGGAGCGTGCGGAATCTCCGTGCGTTACTCAGTTGGTTGCACCAACAAGGCTACGCGAAATCGACGATCGCCCGACGCCTGGCAGCGACGCGATCTTTCGGAAAATATCTCTGTCGGCAGGGCGTCATGAAGACGAACCCAGCCGAGACCTTACGCGGTCCGCGGCTCGATCGAAATTTGCCACACTTCCTGACACTGGCCGATATTCGCAAACTCTTGGCAGCCCCATCTGGCGAAGATATGTTCGGCCGCCGCGACCAGGCGATGCTCGAAACGCTGTATTCCTCGGGCATTCGCGTCAGCGAACTCGTCGGCTTGAACTTCGAAGACGTCGATCGCGCCGACGGTGTATTGCTGATTCGCGGCAAAGGGAAAAAAGAACGTCTCGCGCTCCTCGGCGACGAAGCCAAAGCGGCGATGGAAGCCTGGTTTGCCGACCGCAATGCGTTGCAAACCACGCTAAATTTGCCCGACCCGGCGTTGTTCCTGAACGCGACCGGCGGGCGGCTGACGACGCGGAGTATTGGCCGCTTTTTACAGAAATATCTCCAGCAAGCGGGCCTCGACCCGCGTACTAGCCCGCACACGCTCCGGCACAGTTTCGCGACCCACATGCTCGATGCCGGGGCCGACATTCGCGGAGTGCAAGAACTCCTCGGCCATAAGAGCCTCGTGACCACGCAGGTGTACACCCACGTGAGTACGCAACGGCTACAAACGAGCTACCAAAACGCCCACCCGCGAGCCTGATCGCAACCGGCGTTTCTTGATCCAGTCTGTTCGGCAATCGCGTTGAGTCGAGGGGTCGCTTATGCATCTCAAAGTGTCGTTCGCGTGGCTGTTACTCGTCGTCTTCACCAACATCGGGAAGGCCGCCGAGCCAACCTTTCGTTGGCGCACGGACTACGCCGCCGCACGCAAGGAGTCGATCGAAACGGGCCTGCCGCTACTCATGCAAATCGGCAGCGATGACTGCCTTTACTGCCGCAAAATGGAAGCGACGACACTCCGCGACGCCGCCGTGCAAAACGCGATGACGGCACAATACATTCCGTTAAAAATCGACGGCAACCGCGACCAAGCTCTCGTCAAAGCCCTGAAAATCCAGGTCTATCCGACGACGGTTCTCGCCGGGCCGGATGGCACGATTCACTCGATTATCAACGGCTACGTCGCGGCGGAATCGTTCCGCGATCAACTCAAACAGACGACGTCGATCGTTCAAACCGATAAGAAAATCGAGAAGGATCTCGAAGAAGCGACTACGAACAGCAAGAGCGGCCAGTTCGCCAAAGCGTTCGCCACCGCAACGCAAATTGCACTTGTCGCAAAGGGCAAACCGAACGAACAACTGGCAAAAGCCATCCTCGACGACATCGAACGAAACGCAACCGAACGACTCGCAAAGGCGAACCAGCAAGTCCGTGCGGGTTTCCCGAACGAGGCAAAAACGACATTCGCAGAAGTCGCACAAAACTTCGCCGGTACCGGGGCCGCTGCCAAGGCCGAAACGCAACTGATCGCGATGGGCGCGGGGATCATCGACCGTTCGATTCTCACCTCGAAAGCCACATCGCTACTGGCGATGGCGAAGGAACTGACGCGAGCCGGTGCCTATGCCGATGCGCTCGAAATCTGCGATCTTCTCTCGCACACACTGGAAGCCGCCGAAGCTGCGAAACTCGCGGACTCGATTCGCGCGGATGCCACGAAACTGGCCGTAGCCGGGCGACAGGCAAATGAACAGGCCGCCGCGATTCAGCGTACACTCGCGAATTCGTGGGCATCGAATGGCAACCGCGAGGAAGCCGCAAAGTGCCTCGAACTCGCGTTGAAACTCGAACCGACGGGGCCAAAGTCCGAGACAACCCAAACGCAACTCACCAGCTTGCGCAACGGCACGCTAATCGCCATCCCCGCCGTTCGGCAAAAGTAGCCAGGTAGCATACAACACAACCATGCTCGACTTTGCGACCACGGCATTTATATCGATCCTCTTCCTCGTCGATCCGCCGGGGACCGTACCGGCGTTCATGGCGCTCACCGCCCACTACACGCCACAGCGACGCAAGAAGACCGCACTCATCGCCTGCATCACAGCCACGCTCACGCTGATGGGCTTCGCCGCTATCGGCAACCTACTGTTTCGCCACCTCGGACTGACACTCCCCGCGTTCCAGATCGCGGGCGGGCTGATTTTGTTCGTCGTCGCACTCGATATGATTCGTGCCGATAATAAGGATGAAAAATCGGAAGAAATGAACGACGCGCACCCCACGTCCGATGTCGCCATCACGCCGCTCGCGATCCCGTTCCTCGCAGGCCCCGCCGCACTTTCCACGGTGACGGTACTCATGTCGCAAGCCGACGATTTCGCACGGGTGTCCGTCGTTTTCGGCGCGATCGCACTCACTGGGTTGGTGAGTTACATCACATTCCGGCTCGCCAGCCCCATCCAGCGCCGCCTAGGTACGACGGGCATCCACGTCCTCGGCCGCATCCTCGGGCTAGTCCTCGCAGGCATCGCCGTGCAGTTCGTTCTGAACGGCCTCGCCGCCGCCGGTTTGATTAAACCGGTGGTCGTGGCTTAACTATCCCGCGATGCGAACCGCCAACAGGCGAGGCCGAGAACGCAGGCGATGAACCCCAAGCTGATACCGAGGATTTCGCCCCAACTGCCGACTTTCGTTTCCATTTTGACGAGCTTTTTATCCTCTTCCGGCAGAATTCCCTCGGCGATGACTAACTGCAATCGTTCGTCCAGTTGGTAAGTCCGCGGGCTGATAAACTGCACGGCTTTCACGATGCCGAACGTCGATTTCGGTATGAACCCCCAAAGCGGTGCATCGGGGTCGATGCGGCTAATCACTTCGTCCAGATCGATATCGTCACCCGGTTTCGGAACTTCCATCGGTTTGCCCGGATTGTCTTTTAGCGCGGCAACGGCGGCTTCGCGAGCGACAATTCGATTGTTGACGACACCGATACCGTAAAAGACTCCCCACGCGAGCAAGGTGCCCAAGATCGCGACAATCGCACTTCGCGTGAACACGGCGATCAAGGTGGAAACCGCGTAGAGGATCGCAAAATACATCACAATCAGCGGGATCGACAGTAGGAACATGTGGTTCCACATTCCCGACCGCAAGCCGATCGCCAAATACGCTCCGCCGATCGTAAACGTGGTCAATAGCAGGGTGAACGTCAGCCCGCCGATGTACTTGTAAATCAGCAGTGTAGGCCGGGTAATCGGCTTCGAGATGGCGAGATCGACCGTGCCTTTCTGCAACAGGTTCGGAATGAACATCGAAGTAATGATCACGCTGATGAACAAGATCACCCACGCACCCACACCGCTAATCAGTGTGTTCTCGACCAGGTAAACGGTACTGCGAAGCGGCATGATGAAAATCGGTGCGTCGAAGGCAAACAGAACCGTCGGCAGGTGTGGCCACTCGGTAATGTCTTTTGCCTTCGTACCTTGGCTCGTCACGCGGAATCGCAGCTGATTCGGCGTATTCGACTCGGATTTTTCGACTTTCACGTTGTTTAAGACTCCGACCGCTTGATTCACGCTCCGCTCCACCCGCGTTCGACTCACGGGAAAAGCTCGATTGCTATCGAGTTGTTTCAGCTGATCGGGGCTGGTCGTGTTGACCACAAAGTCGAAGTCATAGTCGCTGTTCCAAGGCGCTTTGGCGTTCGATGGCTTGTAGTTTTCGACGACAAAGTTCGCGCCGACCAAGCTGGGGTTATTCCGGAAGGTCAAGTTGTAAACGTCCAAAGGCGCGGAAACGCTCGATTGGACGGTAGCGGGTGTGTAGGAAATGCTCGTCACGAACAACACGAGCAATAACGCCAGCACGAGCATCGCCTGAAGCACCCAGCCGTTACGGGCTTCGCGGAACGAATCTTTGAGGAAAGCGAGGAACTGCATTACTGGGCCCTCCGAGCGGTGGCACGTTTTGCGATGCGAGGACGATCTGCATCCGAATCGAGGTTCGCCTGATCGACCGTTTTGACGAAGGCATCGCCGAGCGATTGCTTCTTCTCTTGCAGGTGCCGAATATGTAAGCCCTTCTCCGAAAGCATCGCAAGAATTGCGTCGATCTCGTGCAATTCCCGCACGACGACTTCCGTGTACGTTCCGACCGGTTCCGTGCGGTGCCCGAGTTTTGTCACTTCGTCGGAAGGGAAAACCTGCCCCGGCGCGAGGCCGATTACATATCGCCCTTCTTGCCGCGTAAGTTCGCTGACGGTACCGACGCGAACGAGTTCGCCGCGTTGCAGAATCGCGACGCGATCGCAAATGAGTTCGACTTCTTCGAGCATGTGCGAGTTCACGAACACCGTTTTGCGTTCGCGTTTGAGCTTTTCCATTAGCTCGCGAATTTCGCGGCGGCCGACGGGGTCGACGCCATCGGTGGGTTCGTCGAGAAAGATCACTTCCGGGTCGTGAAACACGGCCTGGGCGATGCCGAGGCGTTGTTTCATGCCCTTGGAGTAGGTGCGGATTTTCGAGTCCATCCGCTTGCGGATGCCGACGATTTCCAGGATTTCCGGGATCTTGCGGCGTCGTGTGTCGCGCGTCATTCCGTAGAGTTGCCCGTAGAAATCGAGCAAGCTGTAGCCGGTGTGGTATTGCGGGAATTGGTGGTCTTCGGGCAGGTAACCGACCCGTTTGCGAACGTCGGCACGCCCGGCTGGCTCGCCGAGTAGGTCCGCATCGCCATCGGACTTTTTGACGATGCCCAGCAGGATCTTAATCAGCGTCGATTTCCCCGCGCCGTTCTGGCCGAGTAAGCCGAAGATTTCCCCCGGCTCGATCGTCAGGGAAACCCCCTTCAGGGCCTCGACGGGGCCGTACCGCTTCCACAAGTCGACCGTCGATATCGCATGGTGTTGGCTCGGCACGCCTGGCTCCCGGTTGGTCGTGGTCTTGCAGTGATCGCAAGAGAGTTTGCCTCCGCCGTCTTATGGGGTTTCGCCCAATTGGGGAGAATCTTGATCGGAAAGGGGGTTTTTCGTCGTTCCGAATTGACGTAAGTCACAATTGCGGAGGCTTCAAAACCGTTTTTTGGGGTGTTTTTCCGGTTTTTGAGGCCAAAAAACGCGGCATTTTGATCGCGATCCACTGATCCGTATTCCGTATATCGAACTCTCGTCGTGGGTTATGTCGAAAGGGGTCGATTCGAGAATCGGCGCATATAGCGACACAAAATCGACCGGATGCGACAGTAAATCGACCGACCACGACACAAAATCGACCGACCACGACACTTTCACGACACTTGGAGACACTTTCGCGCACGATGCAAATGTCGACTTACGTCGGATCGCGTTGGATTTTTTGACGGACGGAAATCGTGTGGGTGAACATACATCCCGGATCCTTTCCCGTTGCATACAACTCGCGAAAGCGTGCATCCAGATTGCGTAATGCCTCCAATTCCGGCTCGGTCGTGATCCTTTCGCTCGCGGGATCGCGAAGCGCGATTTGCGTCACTGCGTCGAGACAGTCGAGATCCCACGCATAGAGCGTAATCGCTCGCGTCCCTTTGTAAGCGTCGATCTTGCGATCCAGCCCAAACGCTTCGCACATCCTGCCCGTCATTTTGTGCAGCACCGCAAGCTGCAATCCGTCGATCCGAATCTTGTAGCGAATGTCGCCTTTGCAAGGTTTCATTTCCACTTTCTTTCGTGCCGTATCGAGTATTAAAACTCGGGGTCTTCGTGACACGGTACACGGTTGCACTTAAGATATCGCATCGCAACGTGCTTTCCCAAAGTCAATTTCGGCGAGCCATCATGGCAAGTTGTGTTCCACGAACCCCGCCTCTTCCATTCCCTTGTAGTATGCATCAAGGCCTAACGGGTCGGACCAGCGGACACCCAAGTCGTGTAATCCGCACACGTGACCGAAGAACGCGCGAGTCCTGCCGACGCTGTCCCGGACAACCAATGTGCCACCGCCCCGCAACCACATTCCGTGACTGCTTTTGGATCGACCGAATACCCACTCGCCATTTCGGCACCGCACTATGACTATCTCAGGGTCGGCCGAATGGGCGTCTTCCGGTTTGGAATAACGGGCCAATTCGTCTCGCCACTCAGTCGCAAGAGCCGGTGAACCTTTGTCGCTACCACCCGATGCCGCGATCCAAAGCCCGATGAACCCGCATGGAAGTACGGACATCGCGGCACAACCGATCAGGACTCGACGAAAAGTACGTCGTCGCATTGTGCCGCACTCCTGTCACGAACCCTATAAGGTCTGTTATAACAATGTACGCAGTATTCCGGACCACACTAACGCAAGTGAATTCCTTCCCCGTTTAGCCGCGCCGCGCAGTCTTCGGAGCGAAGCGCGGGCACGGCGTATCGCATCACAACACGCTTTCCCGACAGTTCATACCCCGCGCTTCGCAGAGCCTACGCGGCGCGGCGAAACTTGCAAATTTAGATGATTCTTGTAATCGGGTTTGACACGATGGCGAAAACAACTATCATTCTAAATGGAGACTCGGCCGAGGGGAGAGCCGTAAGGCTGGCCCCGAAAGCGTTGTCTCTTTTTTTATTTAATGACGATATCATCACGTCCTGGTGCACATGGATTCGGCACGTAACAAATGCCCCATGTTTCAAAAACCCGCCCGTCCTTATACCCTTCTCCATGAAACTGAAGACTTCGCAGCCAGTCGAGGAACTCGGTGCAAATCTCCTCCCGCACTGGTTCCGACATCCCGTGGGTCGGCAATCGGAATGCCCAGTTCAAGCAGTAAATGCACAAGTCGGCAACCTGAATCGGGTATGCCATGTCCGAGGCCACGAAGTATGGCGTCGGTACGATCCACTGAGTCCGATAGCGGCCCATATTCGTCTTCGTGAAATACCCTTCAAGCTGTCTCACGAACTTTCGATCCAGGTTCTTCTCCGTACCGTCCAACACCAGCAAACCGTTCTGTTTTTCCTTCTCCAAAAAATAGAAGAAGCGTTCGAGGAGGAAGACCTTGTCCTTGCGAAGCAACTCCTCGGCAGGCCCGATTGCCTTGCCGCTGCCGCGAGGAATCATGCTGGCGAAGAGGCGGGCCTTGTGATCGCGGAGTAACTGAAAAATGCCGTGGGCCATCTCAAGGCATGCCTGCCCATAGGCGCAGAACTCACTGCTCGTCGGGTTGAGCTTTTGATGCCCTTTCATAAGGAATGCGCGGGCGTGTTTCTGACGTTCGGCAGAGGGCATCGGTTCGGTCTGGTTTGCAAACCGGAAACGCTTCTTGTCGAGGAGCGTGCTACCCTTTAGCTCTTTCTGAAACTCATGAAGCGAGCAACCAAAACATTCCCGTTCGAGTTGCTGGATGGCCCGCGTGAACGGCCACAATTGCGAGTCTTGAATCGCAATGCCGCCGCGTACCTCGTACGGCATCTGCTTGTGATCGTGTCCACTTTCGTCGAGGAAAAGTAACCATGCCATTTCGCTATACTCCCGACGATCCGCGATGCGTTCGGCAACAGTGTTGCGAGTGAGCGGATTCCTTGCGTCAACATATGTTTCCGTGCACCACACGCCGGTTATCGCTTTCCAATTGGGGTTTGCACCTGGAATACCTAAGAAAGAACCCGATACGAACGTCGGATACTTGCGAGGGTTGACTGTGCCAAAGCTTATTGTTGAGGGTGTGGGCGAATTCGATGTCGATGCGGGGAAACGGCTGATTCTCGCGCTGACCGACGATGCGAAGGTCGATCAGTTGCATGCGTGTGGCGGCAATGCTCGCTGTACGACGTGCCGCGTCGAATTCGTTTCGGGCGAGCCGAGCCAGATGACCGATGCGGAGAAATCGGTGCTGGCGGCGAAGGGCGTTACGGGCGTTCGCCTGAGCTGCCAACTGAACTGCGATAGCGATATGACCGTGCGAATCATCAGCCGACTCGCGGGGAGTGGCCGTGCCGATGCGGGCAAGCGACCGACCGATGCGATCGCGCCGCCGGCCGTCTGGGGCGTGAAGGCGTAACGCGAATGAAAATTCTGCACACGGCCGACTGGCACCTCGGCGACCGACTCGGGCGCATCGATCGCACGATGGATCTGCGTCGCGCGGTCGAGCGCGTGGCCGCGTATTGCAAACGCGAAAAGGTCGATGTGTTGATCGTCGCCGGCGATCTGTTCAGCGAACTCTCGCGGGCCGATGCGCTCCGCGAGACGATCCACCACTGGCAGGATGTGTTCACGGAGTTCATGGCGAACGGCGGTACCATCCTCACGTGTACGGGCAACCACGACAACGAGAATTTCTGCCAGACGCTTTACCACGCGATGTCCCTGGCCGCACCGATGCTCGGGCTGCCGGGCGAACGCATCCATCCGGGACGGTTTTACCTTGCCGCCGACCCGACATTTTTGACACTGCACGACCCGCGAGAAAACTTCGACGTGCAGTTCGCGCTGATGCCCTACCCGACATCGACGCGCTACCTGAAGGGCGAGCAAAACCAGAAGTACGTCAGCCCCGAAGAGAAGAATCGCCTGCTGGTCTTGGCTTTCGAACAAGCCCTGACGGAGATCGGCCAGCACGCGAATTATCGCCGCGATGTGCCTTCGATACTCGCGGCACACGTTCACGTTCACGGCGCGAACATCGGGCCGAATCTGTTTCGGATGACCGAAGAAGAAGACATTCTCGTGAATGACAAGGGGATGTCAGAGCGGTTCGCGTACGTGGCACTCGGGCACATTCACAAACCGCAATTCCTCGGCGGTTGCGAGAACGTGCGATATAGCGGTAGCATCGAAAAAATGGACCTCGGCGAAGCGAGCGACATCAAGGGCGTCGTGCTGTTCGAGATCGGCGCGAAGGGCCTCGTCGGCGAACTGAATATCTTGCCGATGCCATCGACGCCGATCTACGAAGTGGCCGTAATGAACCCGAGCGAAGACATCCCGCGATTGCGAATCGATGCGGAAGATTCGTCCGAGGATTTGGTGAATTTGCACATCCGCTACAAGGCGGGCGACGATCATCTCGAAGAGATTTTGCGCGACCTCGACCGCATTTACCCGCGCTGGTATGCACGCGATTGGGTCGAAACCACGAAGCTCAGTCCGACGCTCGTGCCGGCCGATGCGGCGCGGAATTTGAGCTTCGGGGAAACGGTTCGCGACTATGTATCGGTAGAACTGACGAACCACGACGAAGCCGACAAAGCCGCAATTGTCGAACGCCTGAATCAACTGATCGACGAAATGCCATGATCCCGAACCGCGTCAAACTCTCCGGCTTTCTTTCTTACAAAGACGAGCAAGCGCTTTCGTTCGAGAGCGCGCCGATCTGGATGCTTTCGGGCCTCAACGGCTCGGGGAAATCGTCGGTTTTCGACGCGGTCACGTACGCACTATTCGGCCATCATCGCGGTGGCAGCCAGAACGCAATCGAGCTGATTAACAAAGACTCGACCGCGTTCGCGGTCGAATTCGATTTCACGCTCGATGGAGTATTGCACCGGATACGCCGCACCTTGAAACGCAGCGCGCGTGGCTCCGCCACCGGGACGCAACAAATCTTCCGGCAGGAAGTGGCAACCAGCGAAGACGATGGCTGGTTGGCTGTGCCGGACACGAACAAGAAGGTCGATTTCGATCTGTGGATCCGCGAGAAGATCGGCCTGAATTACGACACGTTCACATCGTCGGTATTGTTGCTGCAAGGCAAGGCGGAGAAGCTACTCGACAGCAAGCCGAGTGGCCGCGCGGAGGTGCTGGCGAGCATCGTCAACCTCGAACGATTTCAAAAACTCTACGACAAGGCCAACGAAAAGAAGCTGGTTTACAAGGCGCAACTCGAAGTCTTGTCCAATCAGGCGGCGGCGGTGCCGGAGGTGAGCGATCTCGATTGTTTGCTCGTTCGCGATCGGATTCAGCAAGCCGAGGCGACGCAGGCGAGCACGCAGGAACAGGTCGATACGCTCTTGCAACGCGAGCACACCGCACGACAATGGACGGCCGTTCAAACCCGCTTGACGGCCACCCGCGAGAAGCTGCGCGTGGCCGAGGCGTTGCTGAGTCAGGCGGCGACGTTGCAAGCCGACTTCACGCGGATTCGCGAACTGAAAGACGTGATGCCCGCCGTCGAAACGGTGGTAAAATATCGCGGAAAAGATCACGAATCGAAGCAGAAAACGGATCGTCTATCGAAACAGCACGCGCAGGCACTCGAACATAAAACGTCGTCGGATCGGCAACTCGACATCGCGAAAAAGAAGCGGGCCACGCTTCGCAAAACGATCGAGGACGACGAGAAAAAACTCGCGATACTCACCGCGCGGTTACGCGAACTGGCCGCGATTCTGCAAACCGTACGCCTTGCAGAGACGCAAGAATCCGAAGTCAAACGCCTGACGGATGAACTCACGCAGTACCCGACCGACCCGACGCTCGAAGTGAAAGCGGCACAGGTGGAAGCGGATCGGCTGACCGATTTGAATCGCGTTCAGCCGATCTTGCAGCGTCTCCACGATGAACGCACCGCCGGTGCGAATGCCAAACAGAAGGGCAACGAGTGGGAGCGCAAGGCCGCCGAGATCAAGACCGAAGGCGAGCAGTTGAAGGCGAAGCACGCAGGTATCGTGGCGAAATGCGAAGTCGCGAAGCTGGCACGGTTGAAAGCCGATGAGGAGAACGCGGCGGCGGCCGCACTCGAAACCCAAGCGCGGGGCCACCTGAAAAACTTCGACAGCGTCATCGGCACCACCACCTGCAATGCGTGCGGCCAACCGCTGACGGCAAAGCACCTCGCCGACGAAAAACGCCACCGCGAGACGGAATTACAGAACGCCGAAGCCCGCCGCGAACGGGCGACTCAAGCGCAGACAATCGCCACCGCCGACGAGAAGCGCACGCTGTCCGACGAAGCCGAATCGAACAAAACGCTCGAGGCACTTCGCGAAAAATACACGGAGGCGACAACGGCACGGAAGCAGGCGGCCACCGATGCCGCACGACATTTGAGCGTGTGTACCTTGGCGTATGCGGAGCTTCCCGAGCCGTTTCAGAGCAAAGTGGCGGCCACGAAAAACACCGATTGGTTCGCGACCACATACCCCGCTCGCGATGAACTTTCATTGCTGCGGCAGGATCTCAGCGGCCTCGAAGTCGCGAAGCGACAAGTGCGAGCGGCGCAAGATCGCTCCGATAGTTGGCGGCAACTTCGCGCGAAACTCGACACGACGCGAGACACGCTCGACAAGCTTCGCACGAACTTGCCCAGCGTCGATCTCGCTTCGATTCGCGAAGAACAAGCGACGAAACAATCCGAAGAACTCGCGTTAGTGAACGCGATTCGGGGAACGAAGTCGAGCCTGAAGGATACCGAGACGCAAGAGGATATTCACGGCCGCGATGCGCAAGCCCACGCGACGCTACTCGCGGACCTCAACGGCAAACTGCAAACCGAAGAAGTGACGCGAAAGCACTGCGACGAGATGATCGAGAAGTCGCTGAAGGGCCTGCCCGCCGCCTGGCAATTGCTCGTCGAGAAAGCGGGCCTCACCGAGCATCATGCATGGAAAACCGAACTCGATAGCCTGCACAGCAAGGATACCGAGGCGAATTTTCAGCGACTCGAACGCGCACGCAACACGCTCGATACGATCCGCGGCGAAGTCGCGAACATCGACGACGAAGCAGCGGAGTTCCCCGAAGACGCGCGGCTATCGCCGGAGCAAGTCAAGGAAGAACTCGTTGCCGTGCGGAGACTGCTCGAAACCGCAATGCGGGAATTGCACGCGGAACAACGGAGCTTGGCGGTACTCGAAGGCCATCGCGAACAGCGTGCGAAATTGAGCGATCAAACCAAGTCGACCGATGCCGAGCATACCCGCTACAAGCTGATTGCCGAACTGCTCGGCCGCGACCGACTGCAACGCCACCTCGTACGCACCGCCGAACGCCAGATCGTCGATTGCGCGAACGGCGTGCTGGACCGGCTCTCGAGCGGGCAGTTATTTCTGAAACTCGTCGGCTCGGACGACTCGACTGGCGGGGATCGTTCGCTCGAACTCGAAGCGATCAACCGCGTCGCGGGCAGTTCGCCGATCAACGTGATGTTCCTGTCCGGCAGCCAGAAATTCCGCGTGGCCGTCAGCCTCGCGCTCGGCATCGGGCAGTACGCCAGCAAGCAGCATCGGCCAATCGAAAGCGTCATCATCGACGAAGGCTTCGGCTGCCTCGACCGCCAGGGGCGACAGGTGATGATTCAAGAATTGCAGAATCTGCGCGGGCACCTCAAGTGCATCCTGCTCGTCAGCCATCAGGAGGAGTTCGCCGATGCATTCGCCGACGGCTATCGGTTCGAACTGAAGAACGGGACGACAACGGTTACGCGCTTTGTAAGGTAATACAAAACTCGTATGTTGTGTTTGTTCCGTTCTGTTCACTCAACGATAACACATCATGGCACGATACTTCGAACGTACACTGCTCAGCCCGCGCTGGGCATGGCTCAAACGGATCGTCGGGCCGTTCTATTTTTCCGGCGATCCGCCCAACCAGTGGCTCCGGCAGGTGATGAACGTCGAGACGGAAAAGCAGATTGCGGCGATTCAACCCGGCGAGCGAAAAGTGCTCGAGATCTCCGGAAATTACTGGGATCGTCCCGGCTTGTTTCGCGATTATCTTTCGCTCGATTACCCAGAATACAATGTCTGCGCGGGGCCGTTGTCCGAGAAGTTCGACCTGATCATTGCCGAGCAAGTCTTCGAACATCTACCGTGGCCATACCGTGCGGGGAAGAACGTCTACGAGATGCTGAATCCGGGTGGGTATTTTTTAATAACGACGCCGTTCCTGCTGAAAATTCACGAGTTCCCGATCGATTGCAGCCGTTGGACCGTCACGGGCTTGAAGCACTTGCTTGCAGAGTGCGGATTCCCGATGAACGACATCGTTGCCGATTCTTGGGGGAATCGGAGCGTCGTGAAAGCGAACTTCGGCAGCCGTTGGGTGATCTACAAGAAGTGGCTACACTCGCTGGCGAACGAAGAGGATTACCCGATCGTCGTCTGGGCACTCGCCCGGAAACCGTTGTAACCGATGACTAACACGCCGCAGATAATCGACGGACTCTGGAGCCGCGACACTCCCTGCCCTTTCAGCGAAATTATCGACGTGCGTTCGCCCGGCGAGTATGCGGAAGACCACGTGCCGGGCGCGATCAACCTTCCCGTTTTAAGCGACGACGAGCGGGCCGAAGTGGGCACGATCTACCAGCAAGTGGGGCCGTTTCCAGCCCGCAAATTGGGGGCGGCACTCGTCTCGGCAAACATCAGCAGGCACCTACGCGATCACTTCGCCGACAAGGGTAAAGAGTATCGCCCGCTCGTTTACTGTTGGCGCGGCGGTCAACGCTCCGCGAGCCTGTCGCATATTCTCGCGCAGATCGGCTGGCGCGTCAGCGTGCTGAATGGCGGTTACAAAACGTATCGCACGCACGTTCTCCGCGAACTCGAAACACTACCCGAGACTTTCCGTTATCGCATCATCGCGGGTGCGACGGGTACGGGCAAAACGCAGATCCTGCACCGGCTCGCCGAACGCGGTGAACAGTTACTCGATCTCGAAGCGTTGGCCAATCATCGCGGCTCCGTGCTGGGCAGGATGGGACCGCAGCCCTCGCAAAAACTGTTCGATTCGCGGCTGTTACACGCACTCAACGCATTCGCGCCCGATAAACCCGTGTGGGTCGAATCGGAAAGTAACCGGATCGGCGATGTCTACTTACCGCCGACGTTGTGGGCGTTGTTGCGGGCCGCGGACGGGTTCCGAATTCACGTACCGATTGCGGGTCGCGTGCAACATTTGCTCTTGGAATACGCCCATCTCTTAGCTGACGGCGAGACGCTGAAAGGCAAGTTGAACGCCATCGCGACTCGGCACGGACCGCACCAAATTGAGGTATGGAATCGGCAAATCGATGCCGGCGACTGGCACGAATTGGTCGCGTCGTTGTTGGCCGTCCACTACGACCCCGCGTACGCGAAATCGTCCGGGCGCTGTTACCCAAATATCGGTCGAAACCTACCGATGCGCGACGTGTCACCCGAGGCAGTCGACGAACTGGCGACACTCTTGCTCGCGGTTTCCTAACGATTTTTCTAAATGGATGCTCGCGATTCGCCTCGGCATTCTTTATGATGCTCCTACCTCGCGATCCATTCGACACCCTCCAGGAGTTGCCTCCGATGGAACTTTCTGAAATGACTTGGCCCGCCGTGGATGCGCTCGACCGGAACACGCCGATCGTGTTTCCCATCGCGGCGCTCGAACAACACGGGCGACATCTGCCCGTATTCACCGATAGTTTGCTGCTCGGCGAAATCGTCACGCGAATCAAAGCGACATCGCTCGCCAAGAAACTCCTGTTCGCGCCGCTCCAGTGGCTAGGCAACTCGCATCACCACCTCGATTTCCCGGGCACGCTCTCCGCCTCGCCGCGATTGTACCTCGATCTCATTCGCGATCTCGCCGAGAACGTGATGGCCCACGGCTTCCGTCGCATCGTCTTTCTGAATGGCCACGGCGGCAACACGGGGCCTTCCCAGCAAGCCTTATTCGAGCTTCGCCAGAAGCATCGCGAACGCAAAGACCTCCTGCTGATGACGCTGACCTATTGGGACGCAGCCGACCCGTCGGCCTCGATGACCGAACTGACGCAGGATCAGATGGGCCATGCCTGCGAGTGGGAAACCTCGATGATTCTGCACCTCGCACCGCACCTCGTCGTTGGCAAAATCCGCGATGTACCCGAAGTGCCATTCGGTCGCGGATTCGCACCCGGCTATCGCGCGTGGACGATGCCCGACCGCAGCAAGCCCGGCCACATCGGCAGCCCCGCCGACGCCAGCGCCGACAAAGGCGATGCCTTGTTCGCGACATTCGCACACGGCGTATCGTCGTTACTCGAGCGCGTGATCGACTGGAACGGCAGCACCTGGGATGCGTAACTGGCTTGTAGGTCGGGCCGGAGGCTTTGGGAGGCCCGACAGTGTTAGCACGCGGGACATAAAAACCATGAGGGTGTTGTCGTTGACGTTCGTCGGGCCTCATCGCAAAGCCTCTTCGGCCACGACCTACGGCGTCTGAAACGTTGGATATGCAATCTGCCCCCGTAACCTGTTCGGTTCTCAACTTCACTCAGTGCGAGTTCTTTCATGTGGAAGTGGTACGTTTGCGGCATCCTGTTCCTCGCCACTTTACTCAATTACATGGACCGTCAAGTACTCGCACTTTCTCTACCGGATCTTAAAAAGGACTACTTCATCGACGAAGGTCGGAATGGCTACCTCGAAGGCTTTTTCGGGTTCGCTTTCGCCGTCGGTTCGATTGCGTTCGGCTGGCTTGCAGATCGCGTCGGCCCGCGAATCTTGTACCCGATCGTGCTGGCCGGCTGGTCGATGATGGGCGTGGCCGCGTCCGCAGCGAGCGAACCGTGGGTGAAGGAATTGCTGGAAAATGAAGGCGATCCACCGGGTACGGCGGTCTTTCGCTGGTTGCTGATTTGCCGCACGATACTCGGATTGTTCGAGGCGGGACATTGGCCGTGCGCGCTGATTACGGCACGGCTCATTTTGAATGAGAAAGATCGGCCACTCGGGAACGGCATCCTGCAAAGCGGGGCGGCAATCGGCGCGATCCTCGTACCGCTTTACGTCATGTGGGTCAACGAAACCGGCCGTTCGTGGCAATTCGCATTTTGCTCGATCGGCGTCGTCGGCTTCTGTTGGATTCCGCTCTGGTTCTGGCTGATCCCGCGTGGCGTCTTACATTCGGTATTGCCAATCGACACCACTATTACGCACGAACCGCAGGTGCCAAATCGCGGGTTACTCGTCCGGCGATTTTTTGCTTTAGGTATCGTTGTCACGACACTGACAGTCAGTTGGCAGTTCCTTCGCGCCTGGCTGCCATTA
Source organism: Limnoglobus sp. (assembly GCA_043785305.1). GTDB lineage: Bacteria > Planctomycetota > Planctomycetia > Gemmatales > Gemmataceae > Limnoglobus. The sequence continues at coordinate 31,795 of JAYVXI010000094.1, forward strand.
TACTTGGAGGACAATCGTAAATTCCCACCGAGGTCGATGCAGTTTTGCGTATCGGGGTACTTCATCGCAGCGGACATCGGCTGTATGCTGGCGGGTGCGTTCGTCCGTGCGCTGACTATCAAGTGTGGATTACACGGTTCGCGGATGCTCGGATATGCCTTATTTACCTGCTTCACTGCGTCGGCTGCGGTCGTGCCATTCGTCGATTCGGATGTCGCCATCGTCGCACTGCTGATGATTGCGGGTGCGGGCATCCTCGGATTGCACCCATTGTATTACTTGCTGACACAGGAACTCCCGGCTCGGAACCTCGGCGTACTCATGGGCTATCTGTCGGCGGTGGGCTGGGCGACGTCGAGTTACTTTCAAATCGAGATCGGCGCGCGGATTAAGGAAGAACACAACTACCGAGCGGGCTTCCTGATCGCGGGGCTGGCTCCGATCATTGGGTTGGTGGCACTGTTACTTCTTTGGGGGCGAACTCGGAAGCGACCGCAGCCATGATCGTTCGGTATGAGCCTTACAATTGGAACGCACTTCCGCACACGAAACCAGTCGTTGGTTGCGATGTGTGGGGCATCGCATTCGACGACTGTTTGCTGACATTGGCCGAGTTATGCGAACGGTTATCCGTCGATGAATGCGAACGAGTTGAGCGTTACCGTATCGACAAGCCGAAGCGACAATTTGCGATCTGCCGGGCTGCCCTTCGTGGCATCCTTGCGGATTACCTAGGCATACCCTCGCACGAAGTTCGCTTCCAGATTGGTGCGAGCGGCAAACCGATTATGGCGAACAATCCTGCGATTCACTTCAACGTGACGCACTCGGGGAATTTTGCACTCGTGGCCATTGCAGCCCGGCGCGTCGGGATCGACATCGAAGTGCTTCGCGAAGTTTCCAACATGGACGGCCTCGTCGAACGCTTCTTCGGCCACGAAGAGAAAGAGACGTATCGCAACTTAGTCGAACCACAACGTAGCCGAGGGTTCTTCCGTGCTTGGACTTGCAAAGAAGCCTTAATGAAAGCCGTTGGGACGGGGCTTCAGCACGTCGATCGTTGCGTCGTAGAACTCGACCCGACGCGCCCACCGCGAGCGATCCGATTCGACGAGTTACCGGAAGTGCCGTTGAAATGGTCGCTCGCAACCTGGGAGCCGCACCCCGGCTACCTCGCCGCAATCGCGATGGAGACCGAGACGCCCATTACTATCAATGAAACGAGCGGACCCGAAGGTCCGCTCGATGCGATTTTGCCGTTCCCCAACGATTAGTTTTTCTTAGGCTCTGGTGCAGGTGCAGCCGGTGCGGGGTCGGTGCCTTCGGTTGTAGATACCGAACGAATGTAACCCGTTGCGGCCTGATTGATCGAATCTTCGGTCACGTCGAGTTTCGCGTTGTAGCCGATGCGTGGGAAGAAGTCGCGTGGGCGAATGATTCGCACGCCTTCGTTCTTTGCCTTGGTTTTCGCGGCACCGATCGCGTTGATGATCTTCAGTTTGCCGTCTTTGTTACCGTCGGCGACACTCACAGTTGGGTAATAACCCTCGACGGCGAACGCGGTTTGACTCGTCATTTCACCGACCCAGGCCATCTTGCCGAGATCGTAGTAACCATCGACGGTGACTCCCGCTCTCCGCAAATCGCTAACGAGCGTTAGGATGTCGTCTTTGCCGTCGCCATCGAGGTCGAAGATCCCGAAAAGGACAATGTGCTCGGAGACGCCGTTCCGCCAAATCGAGTTATAGCCGAGGTCACCCGCTAGGATGCGGTCGCGGATTTCGGAGTCTTCTTCGGTGATACGGCACTGGCTGAGTGTCGCACCGAGAATCTCGATGACTTCGACTTTGCCCTTCGGTACGGCTTTGAGAACTTCTTTGCCACCGAAGTCTCGCACTTTACGCATCCGTGGCTGGAAGCCGCGCGTCGGCGTGTCCGATGGGAAAATGCTGAACGTCTGACCGACGCGGAGGTTCGAGGCGGTGCCGATGTCGATGTCGATCAGTTTCTCGGTACGACGAATCACCTTGAACTGCGGCTTGTCGTATTGGAACGGGTCGATGCGGTCGTCTTCCAACGCGAGTGCATTATCTATCGTGGTCTTCTGCGTGGCAATGCGGCTGTTCGCTCGTGAAATTTCCGCAGTCAAGTCGGCTTTCGCTTCGGAAAGTGCGTTCTTGTCGTTGCGGTATTCGCCGGACTTCGCGATGAAGTCGTTCTTGAACGCCTCGAACTGGTCGGTCGCTTTCTTGACCTCGGCTTTGACCTCGTTCGGGAATTTATCGCTGAGTTGGGTAAACTTCGCGACGGCGGTATCGAGGGCGGCGCTACTCTTTTGAAGCGAATTTTTCGCTTGCACAAGCCCCTCTTGCTCGATCTTCACGCGGCGTTCGGCGAGTTCCTTCTGCGAAGCTTTCTTCACAGCGGCATCAAGGACGTTCGTCTCGGGCGGCTGAACGGTTCCACCAGCCGCGACGGCGTCCCATTTGAAAAACTCAGTCACGCGAAGATTATTCAGCGCACCAGGTGCTGCAATGTTGACTTCGGCTGTTAATGCGGTGTTCGCTCGCTTGGTCAGCGTGTCGACGATCGCCGCTTGGTTCGTGGCCAGATCGGCGGGGAAGCGAATGCCACTCGCGAGTCTGTCCCTATCTTCCGGTGTTTGAATGCCCACGGCGAACCGGTAGAGCAGACTTTTTTCTTTTTCCTTCTCGAGCAGTTCATCCGAACTCTTCTTATCCCGCTCTGCATTGACTTGCGCCGCGCGTGCAGTGGAGACGTTTTCGTTAAACGTGTAGCTGAGGTACCCCAGGATGAGCGTGGCCAGCACGAAAACAATCGTGCTGATGAGCAGGGGCATGCTCGCTTCGCCGGTCGGTTTGGCCATGTCGAACCTCTGTTTGGTGAGTGACCAACGGTGTTTCGGTGGATGTCATTCGCTGCATCCCGATAACATGAGTCTAAACGCACGGGCAGTGCGGTCAACCCAAATGAGCACAACGCAGCGGAAACGTCTGGGGAATCGGTCGGTCGTTCGGGGAATATCGAGTAATGGGATTATACCCGACTTCCTCAAGATGGACCTGTCCGCCCTTGACATCCCTTCTGTGCGGAACATACACTTATACGCATTACCATTGTCTTCGTTGGCTCGATTCTCCAACCTTCCGCCCGACCCACGTCTCAGGCGTCGGATGATTGAACCCCGCGGTGGGGCTGGGGAATCGAGCATGGTCCTCGGCTGCGATCCGAACACCCCCAACTGATGTTTATCGCAGCTCCTACCGTGGCGGCACTGTGGCCTCGATTCCGTCGAAAACGACCGCCGAGCGCGTCTACTTGCTTGATACGCACGGGATGGTCTTTCAGATGTTCCACGGGATACCGGCGATGAACGCCCCCGATGGCCGCCCGACGAATGCCGTTTTCGGCGTCAGTCGGGCGATCATGAATCTCTACGATCATGGGGCCGATTACCTCCTCGCCGTGTTCGACCACAAAGACCCGACCTTCCGCGAAGCGATCGACCCGCAATATAAAGCCAACCGCACGCCCGCGCCGGAAGAACTCATCGCACAAGAACCGCTGATCCATCAGGTGCTCGAAGCGTTGCGGGTGCCGATCCTCGTGCAGCCGGGTTACGAAGCTGACGATGTGATGGCGACCGTGGCCGCCAACGCCGCCGAACGCGGTTACGAAGTTCACCTTTGCACGAGCGACAAAGATTGCCGTCAACTGATCCGCGACCGCGTGACGATTCTGAATTTACGCAAAGACGAGACGATGGACCGCGAGGGTCTGATCCGCGATTGGGGTATCACCCCGGAGCAAGTCGTCGACTATCAGGCACTCGTCGGCGATGCCGTCGATAACGTCCCCGGCGTTCCCGGAGTCGGGCCGAAGACCGCCTCGAAGTGGTTGCAACAATATGGCACGCTCGAAAACCTAATCGCGCACGCCGACGATGTCGGTGGAGCGAAGGTCAAGGAGTCGCTGAAGGCGTCGATCGCCAACGGCAACCTCGAAAAGAGCCGCACGCTCGTCAAACTCCGTACCGATGTCCCAATGGCGTTCGATTGGGACGGCTGGCGACGCCGCGACTGGGACGGCCCACGCCTACTCGAACTCTATCAGGAATTCGGCTTCCGCGGCTTCGCCAACAAAGTGCGTTCGACGCTCGCCAAGAGCGGGGCGATCAAGAACAACAGCTTGCTCGAAACGATCGGCGAAGCCCCGCCCGTTGTTGCGCCGCTCAAACCGAAGTCGTCGAAGTGGAAGGGCGGCCCATCGCTGTTCGACCAAATCGAATTCGGCGAAGAAGCCCTGCCAGAACCCGAAGCGAAACCCGATAACTGGCACGGCGATTATCGGCTCGTCGATACGCCCGCGTTGCTGGCGGACCTCCTGAAGTCGCTGCAAAGCCAGACCCGTTTCGCGATCGATCTCGAAACGACGGGCCTCGACCCGCTGCTTTGCGACATCGTCGGCTTCGCAATTTCCTGGAAAGCGGGCGAAGCGTTTTACCTGCCGATTCGCGGCCCGAAAGGCGATATGATCCTCGAACCGGCATCGACCATCGCGGCCTTAAAACCGATTCTCGAAGACATTCGCATCGGCAAAATCAATCAGAACATCAAGTACGATCAACTCGTTCTGCGCTCGCACGGCATCGACATTCACGGCGTAACCGGCGATACCATGATCGCGCATTACCTGTTGCACGCCGGGGAACGGACGCACAATCTCGACGAACTTTCGCGGATGTTTCTGAACCACGAACCGATCCCGATTCTCGACCTCATCGGCAAAGGCAAGAAGCAGATCAGCATGGCCGACGTGCCAACGGCACGGGTGTGCGCATACGCCGGGGAAGATGCCGACGTCGCGATTCGCCTCGCGGAAATCCTCGAGCCACAACTCGAATCCGCGAACCTGCGTACGCTTTACGACACGCTCGAAATTCCGCTCATCGACGTGCTCGCCGAGATGGAGTTTCGCGGCGTGCGGCTCGATTCCGAACTACTGGGCAAACTCAGTATCGAGATGGCCGGACAACTGGCGATCATCGAAGCCGAGATTTATTTACTCGCAAAACGGCCATTCAACATTGCCTCGCCGAAGCAACTTCGCGAAGTGCTGTACGACGAAATGAAGTTGCCGATCAAGAAGCGAACCGACACGACCGGCGACGCCAGTACCGATCAGGAATCGCTCGAACGCCTCGCGGCACTCGGTTACGAATTGCCGAAGAAGATGATCGAACATCGGCAGATTTCCAAGCTGAAGGGCACGTACGTCGACGCACTACCGCTGTTGGTGAATCCGAAAACGGGCCGCGTTCACACGTCGTTCAATCAGACGGTAGCAGCCACCGGGCGATTGAGCTCGAGCGACCCGAACTTGCAGAACATCCCGATGCGGACAGACCAGGGCAAGCAGATCCGCCAGGCGTTTATCCCGCCCGATGGCTGGTCGATACTGGCGGCCGATTACTCGCAGATCGAGCTGCGGTTACTCGCGCACTTCTGCCAAGACGAACCGCTTTGTGCGGCATTCGCGGCGGACCACGACATTCACACCATCGTGGCCGCGGAGATTTTCCGCGTTGCCGAGGCCGATGTATCCGGCGCACAACGTCGCATGGCCAAGGTCGTGAACTTCGGCGTCATTTACGGCATCAGTGCCACCGGGCTGTCAGTCCGCCTCGGGATGCCGAAGAGGGAAGCGGCGCAGTTCATCGAGATGTACTTCGCACGTTACCCGAAGGTGCTCGAATACCAAAATCGACTCCTTTCCGATGCACGCAAGAATGGCTTCGTGAAGACGATCCTCGGCCGCAAACGCACCTTCGACCCGTCGGCCATCCGACCGCATTCGACGTATCACCAGCGGAATCAGGCCGAACGCGAAGCGATCAACATGGAGATTCAAGGTTCCGCAGCAGACCTGATGAAGCTCGCGATGCTCGCCGTCCATCGCAAAATGAAAGCCGATGGCTACCGAGCGAACATGCTGTTGAGCGTTCACGACGAACTCGTGTTTGAAGTCCCGCCCGACGAACAATCTCGTTTAGCAACGATGGTGCGTGCCGAGATGGTGGGCGCGATGACGCTGAACGTGCCGCTGAAAGTCGATGTCGCCGCCGGCCCGAACTGGCTCGATGTGGGTGACTTGCCATGAGCATGGCGCGAACCAAACCGGTGATCGCCATCGTCGGCTCGATTGGAGCCGGGAAGAGTACGGCTGCGAAAATTCTCGCCGAGTGCGGCGGCGCGTGGATCGTTGCGGACGCACTCGGGCACGAAGCACTCGAGCAACCCGACATCGTTCAATGCGTCGTTGCGAAGTGGGGACCGAGCGTGCTGGCGAACGACAGTTCGGTCGATCGCCGCGCACTCGCGAAGATCGTGTTTCACGATGTGAACGAGCGAAAAGAACTCGAAAACATGGTCTATCCGTACATCGGGCAGCGAGTGCGTGAGGAATTGGCAATCGCCGAGAACGATCCGAAATTTCGATTTGTCGTGCTCGATGCGGCGGTGTTACTCGAAGCGGGCTGGACGGAAATTTACGATCGCCTGCTGTTCGTCGATGCCCCGCGACCACTGCGTTACGAACGATTAGCGATCCGGAGCCGTTGGTCCGATAGCGAATTGACCGCACGCGAGGCGGCCCAGATGCCGCTCGACGAAAAGCGACGGCGCGCCGATGCGATCGTGGTCAACGACGGGACGCCGAGTGCGTTGCGAAAACAGTTGGTCGAATGTTTGGAACGCTGGAACATTCGGTGCGAAACGCCGATCTCGATTTGAGGATGCGATGGAAGACATCATTGATGAAGCGAAATCGGCACGGATGCACGCTATTGAATCTGCGCGCGAAAACGGCTTCGTAGCAGGCATCGCCGAAGTGATCGATAAGCCGAAGGTATCTCCTACGCCGGCGTTGACGATTCCGCACATCGACCCGAACGAGAAGGGATTCGATGCCGAAACGAACAGCCGATACGAGGAGATCAAACGCGGCAGCACGTACATCACGCAACTGCAACAGATGACACTGACGCAGTTACAAGCGGCCGCAGCCGTCGACAAAATCCCCCGCGACGAGTGGATGGGGATGAAGAAGCAAGACATCATTTTTCGCATTTTGAAGGAGCGCGTGAAGCAGAACGGCCTGATGTTCGGCGAAGGCACGCTCGAAATTCTACCCGACGGTTTCGGCTTTCTGCGCAGCCCCGATTACAACTACCTGCCTTGCCCCGACGACATTTATATTTCGCCGAGCCAGATCCGACGATTCGGGTTGCGAACGGGTGCCATCGTCTGTGGTCAGATCCGCCCGCCCAAAGAAAACGAGCGATACTTCGCGCTCCTGCGCGTCGAAGCGATCAACTACCAAGACCCGGAAATGCTTTCGCAGAAGGCCGTTTTCTCCGACCTGACTGCCACGCACCCGAACGAACGGCTGCGGCTCGAGTGCGGCAAAGACGAACTCAACTTGCGTACTATCGACCTCATTTCGCCGATCGGGAAAGGTCAGCGCGGGCTGATCGTCGCGCCGCCACGCACGGGGAAAACCGTGCTTTTGCAGAAGATGGCGAACGCGATTATCGAGAATCATCCCGAATGTTACGTGATCGTTTTGCTCATCGACGAGCGCCCCGAAGAAGTGACCGAGATGATTCGCACGGTGAAGGGGCCAAAGGTCGAGGTCGTCAGTTCGACGTTCGACGAATCGCCCGACCGGCACAAAGTCGTCGCCGAAATGGTCATCGAAAAAGCGCGACGCCTCGTCGAATACGGCACCGATGTCGTGATCTTTCTCGACTCGATTACGCGGCTCGGTCGTGCCTACAACACCGTCGAACCTGGCTCGGGGAAGATCCTTTCGGGTGGCCTCGATGCCACGGCACTATTGAAGCCGAAGCGGTTCTTCGGGGCCGCACGCAACATCGAAGAAGGCGGCAGCCTGACGATCATTGCGACGGCGCTCATTGAAACTGGCTCGAAGATGGACGACGTGATTTTTGAAGAGTTCAAAGGCACCGGTAACATGGAACTACACCTCGACCGGCGGCTGGTCGATCGGCGAGTGTACCCGGCGGTCGACGTCAATCGATCGGGCACGCGAAAGGAAGAATTGCTCCGCGATCCGGAAGAACTTCGCATGGTCCATATGCTGCATAAGGTGCTCGCCGACATGCACCCCGTCGAGGCGATGGAGTTGTTACTCAAGCAATTGGCGAAGCACAAAACGAACGCCGAGTTTTTGAAGAGCGTCAACTAGAAACTCATTCTCACCCATGAAATCCAATGATTTACGAAGGTAACCTGTCGACGCCGAGTGGCCGGTTTGCGATCGTCGCCGCCCGCTTCAACGGCTTCATCGTCGATCCGCTGATCGCCGGTGCCACCGATGCGCTCGCGCGGCACGGCGTGCCGGCCGACCGCATCGACCTCGTTCGCGTACCCGGCGCGTTTGAAATTCCGCTCGTCGCGCAGACTATCGCCAAGTCGAAGACATACGCGGCGATTATCTGTCTCGGCTGCGTCATTCGCGGCGAAACCGATCACTACGATCACGTCGCCGGGGCCGCCACGAGTGGCATCGCGAATGCAAGTATCGCCCTCGGCATACCGATTATTTATGGCGTGCTGACGTGCGAAACACTCGACCAGGCGATCCACCGTGCCGGGGCGAAAGCCGGTAACAAAGGCTACGAAGCCGCAGTGACCGCGATCGAAATGGTCAACCTGCTCAAGGCATTACCTTCTTAACTGACAACGCGATGTCATGCGGAGCGAGACGATGTTACGGTTATTGATTCTTCTACTACTAACCGCATTCACCGGTTGCGGCGATGCGACGAAACCGCAAGAGTTCGGCACGCCGATCGCCGAGTCGCCGAGCATTCCCACGCTCAAAGTCGCCGGCGATAAACCTGAAACTACCGATGCCGCGACGCGCGAATTGTTCGACAAAATCCTGCTCGCGCATACGAACAATCAGCCGAGCCGCATCGAGCCATTACGCAAACATAAACAGCATCGCAAGGGCGAGCGGATCGTCGGCGACTTCCGTAGCCCGTTGGAAATGGACGTCGTCGCATCGTGGCCGATGCTGTATCGTGCGAACTATTTACACACGATCCCCGACAAAATCGTTCACGCATTCTCGTTCCGCAACGACACCGGTTGGCAGAATCGTTCGGACATTGGAGCCGGTCAACGGATTCCAATTCTGCCATTTGAACTCGATACCATGTTACCCGATGTGCGTGCGGAGTGGATCGCGTCGCTCGTTCCACTGATCGCGGACAACATCCGCATCGCAAGGGTGCCTTCGGATAAAGTGCATTCGGAAACGATCTTCCGTTTCTGGTACGCCGATCAACCACCGGTGATCTTGCACGCCGACAGTAAAACGAACTGGATTACGCAGATCGCTTTTGAAGCCAAGGACGATGGCCAGACCGTCACTCGGATGTTGACGCTCAGCGATCATCGCCCGGTGAATGGCGTCGTGTTGCCGCACCGCATCGAGTTTTCCGGCGGGCCGCGCTTCAAGTGCAACTGGGCGACGGTGGAATACGAGTTCCCCGTCGCGATCGACGAAGCGATCTTCGACAAGCCATGACAGTGGGCTGTCACTACTTCGGCGGTAAGTCCGAATTCGCGCGTGGAACGAGCGGCGGGAGCGGTTGGCGGTAGCTCGGCACGACGGGTCCGACGCTGTTCGGCGGGAGCGGCGCGAACGGTTGAACTTGTAGCGGGGCGTTCGGCGATTCCTTCAAACCCGCGCTCGGGCGGACCGCGCCGCCCACGCCAATGATTTCGGGTCGGCGGGCGACTTTGTCCGCGAACACCTGCAAATCTTGGGCAATCTTTTCTGCTCGCAACAGTGTCCGCGTCAACGATGCCGCCGAATCGTTCAGGCTGTTGTAGAGTGCGGGATCGGTCAACACTTTCTGCAACGTGCCATCGGCACGGTTGACCGCACGGAGCGTTTCCCGCACTTCCGCAAGCGTTTTCGAGAGTTGGTCTGCGGTGATGTTCACGTTCTTGATGATCTGCTCCGCATTTTCCGCGAGCGGCTTGGTTGCCATCTCGATGTTCTTCACCGCGCCTTCGGCACTCTTAAACGTCCCCTCGGCTGCCTTGAGCGTACCCTCCGCTGACTTGAACAACCCTTCGGCTTGTGCCAGTCGCGCGTTGATTTCCTTCAGCGATTTCTCGCCCTGATCGAGGATGATCGCCGCGAGCCGAATGACTTTCGTGACATCGTCCGTGGCTGTCTGGACGTTCTTGAGCGTCGCGCCGAACGCTTTTTTATTGTCGTCGTTGAGCAACTCGTTCGCGTTATCGACGGTCTTGCGAATCGCTTTCACGGTCGCGCCGACGTCTTGTTCGTTGTCCTTCACGACCTTGCGAATGTCTTCGATCAGTGGTTTGGCGGTCTTGATAAAATCGCGGACATCGGCGAGCGTGGCCTTCAGTGTGGCGGCCTCGGTACCGGGTGCCGCGCCGGGCACATCGGCGAATGCGAGCAAGCCCTGGACCTTGTCGTTGGTGCGGCGCAACTCCGGTACGAGTTCGCGCCCGCTGCGTGCGAGGCCCGCGATTTCCTCGAATGCTTTCTCGATTTTCGGCACCGCTTGCTCGAAGCGTTGGACCGAAGCGAGCACCCGTGCCATCGATTCTTGCGCCGACGGCAACGCCCCCGATGCCTGGCGAACGAGCGTGTTCGGGTTGATCGGCGTCTGCCCGGCGATCTCCATATCGGGCGGATACGACTCGCCGCGAATCGAGATCACCTGCCCGTCTGCGCCTTGTTTCGGAACGAAATCGAGCGTGGTATCGCCATTGAGAAGCCCACGCGAGATCGTCGCTTCTTCGTTTTGTCGCGGCAAATATTTCTTCTCGACCTGGATCGTCACGCGAACTTGTGCGGTCTGTTCGTCGAGGTCGAGCGCCGTCACTTCGCCGATTCGCACGCCCGATTTTCGCACCGGCGTGCCGGGTGCCAACCCCGGCGCTTCGCTGAACAGGACGACGTATGTGGCGCGGTTCGAGAACAATTTTGGGGCACCGCCGAACAAGAACGTCAGGCCGGTGAACCCGGCGATGCCGAGCGCGACGAACGCACCCAACCGCAGCTTCGTCTTTCGATCCGCCATGGCAAACTCCTCACGATGCGGTCAGATAGCCTTCGACAAACTCGCGCACTTTCGAGTCGGCCGCGAGTTTCAACCCCGCAGGTGTACCATCGTAAATGATCTGCGTGCCGCCATCGCTCAGGCGACTGAGCGGCGACAGCATCACGACGCGATTCGCCACTTTGAACACCGTGCGCAGTTCGTGCGTGACGACGATGCTCGTCATCGCGCGGCGTTTCCGCGCTTGCAAAATGAGATCGTTAATCGTCTCGGTCATGATCGGGTCGAGGCCCGTGGTCGGCTCGTCGTACAGCATCACATCGGGGTCGATCGCGAGTGCCCGTGCTAAGCCCACGCGCTTCCGCATTCCGCCGGAAAGCTCGGCAGGCATTTTCGTTTCGACGTTCGCTGACAACCCCACGTCACCGAGCCGCATCCGGACGCGGTCGGCGATCTCGCTTTCGGTCAGTCCGCCCTTCGCACGCAGGCCGAACGCGATGTTGCCGAAGACGTTGATACTGTCGAATAGTGCCGCACTTTGGAACAAGTATCCGATCCGCAATCGTAACGCCGTTAGATCGCGATTCGCCATCGTTTTCAGCGATTTCCCATCGATTTCGATCTCGCCCTCGTTCGGTATCAGTAACCCGACGATCATCTTCAACAGGCAGGTTTTCCCGCAACCGCTCTCGCCGATGACGGCTACCGTTTCGCCGCGGTGAATGTCCAGGCTGAGATCGCGTAACACCTCCTGCGTGCCGAACCGAACGGTAGCAGCACGAATGCGAATCAGCGCGGCTTCGGGTGGCTCGGTCATGTTAAATCGCACTCGCAGCGGCGACGGGCCAGATCCAGTGTTGGATGGTAATCGTCAGCATCGCGAGTACGAAATCGAGTGCCAGAATCACCACGAACGAGATGACGAATGCCTCCGTGGCAGCCTTGCCGACGCCTTCTGCGCCGGCGGCACAGTGGAAGCCGCGATGGCAGGCGATCAGTGCGATCGCACCGCCGAACAGCATCGATTTCGTCAGGCCGATGAAGACATCCCACAGGCCGACGTAGGCGCGGGTATGTTCCCAATAATGGTACGCATCGATGCCGTAAACCTTGAGGCAAATGAACGAACTGCCGAGTAGCCCCATGATGTCCGCGAAGATGGTGAGGATCGGAATCACCATCACCGCCGCGAGGAACCGGGTCGAAACGAGGTAGCGAACGGGGTCTACGCCGAGGCAAGTGAGAGCATCGATTTGCTCGGTGACGCGCATCGTTCCGAGTTGTGCCGCCATCGCGCTGCCGACGCGCCCGGCGAGCATCACGGCGGTCAGAACGGGGCCGAGTTCGCGGACGACCGACATATGAATCACCGCACCGAGCGAGGTTTCCAGGCCGATCTGGTGGAACTCGCCGTACGCTTGCACCGCCAGCACCATGCCGATGAACGTCCCCGTGATCGCAACGACGCCGATACTGCCGACGCCGATATTCGAGCACGCAATCAGCAATTCCTGGAACTTCAGGTGCCGCGTAAATATCCCTGTGACGGCGTGCAGCGCGAACAGCGTCCAATCGCCGAGCGCGATCATGTTATCGGCGAGCGCAGTCGCGATAGACCACGTCGGCGGTCGCACTTCGTCGGCGGGTGCGTTATCCATCGCGACGTTCCTGTTAATTCCCGAATCGGACACATCGTTAAAATCGTCGCGATGCGCGTAGGGATCGTTGCCCGATTCGGGTTGTGACGCCTACTCGGCGATGTTGCCGACTGCGTAGCCATCACAATCAGAATAACAGGACTTTCGCGATGGAAAAGAAGATGACGATACCCGAGACATCGCCGGGTCGCCGCCACGCCACTTGATGAACAACGGCAACATCGAACCGATCAGCGTGCCCCATAAACAGATACACACGACGGACAAACTCGCGGTCACCGCGAGCGGTTTGACGTATTCGAGTGGCACGCCGGGGCTGTAAAGGTACGTTCGCACGAGCGCGAACAGGCCGAGCGACATCGCGAGCGCCACTCGAAGATCGCCGCCTGAATGCGTATGTCGGCGGGGAGATGATCGACCAGATTTCTTCCTGTGTAAATTCGTCGAGTGCCGCAACGATCGTGGCGGGGTGAAGTTCCTCGCAAAGCGAACGCAGCCCGACCGTATCCTCGTCGGCGAGCATCAGGCGAATTTCGGGGCCGAAGAGCGGATCGGGCATGTGCCCCGTCCTAAATGGTTGTTGTCTGAGGTATCGTCACGTTGTCGATCAGCCGCGTTTTGCCCACGAAGATGGCCACCGCAATCAGTGCCGGCCGGTCGATCCGCGCGAGCGGTTGCATCGTTTCATCGTCCACGATGGCCGCGTAATCCAGTCGCGATTCGGGAATTGCTTCCAACATCCCACGTAACGCCGATTCCAACCGCGCGACATCGCGCTCTCCGTGCAGTGCCCGATCGCGCACCTCGCACAATGCGCGATAGATTTCCGGTGCCTGACTGCGTTCGAGTGGCGAGAGATAGCGGTTCCGCGAACTCATCGCCAGCCCGTCGCGTTCGCGGATTGTCGGCTCGATCAACATCTTCACGGGCACGTTCAGGTCGGCGATCATTTTTCTAATGATTCGCGCCTGTTGGGCATCCTTCGCTCCGAACACTGCCACATCGGGTTGCACGATTTGAAACAGCTTCATGACAATCGTACACACGCCGCGAAAGTGCCCCGGTCGCGATGGTCCACACAGGTGATCGCCGAGCGTGCCGACATCGACGAACGCGAACGCATTCGGCGGGTACATCTCCTCGGCAGTCGGTGCAAATACTAAGTCGGCACCGGCGGCCGCGCAGGTTTCGCAGTCGGCTTCGAGCGTGCGCGGGTACTTCGTAAAATCCTCGTTCGGGCCGAACTGCGTCGGGTTCACGAAGATCGTCGTCACCACGAAATCGCTCACCGCTTTCGCTGAACGAATCAACGAGGCATGGCCTTCGTGGAGTGCCCCCATCGTCGGTACGCAACCGATTCGCAACCCGTCTGAGCGTACAATCGCGATGGCATTTCGCACCGCAAGAATGCTGTTCGCGATCGGTATCGCACTCATGTTCGGCCTGCTTCCAAAGTCATTTTCAGGTACGCACGCGGTTCGGGCGTGTGCAAGCCGAGTTCGTTCGCAACAGTGGCGACGAGCGCCGCCGCGGCCGTCGCTGCGGCTTCCTCCGCCACGACTTCGACCTCGATGAACCGGCCGATGTTGTCGACTTCGTCGAAGCAGATATTCACGGTGAACTGATCTCGCACGAACGAGTGAATCGCGCGACTCTTGCCGACGATGGCCACGGGGCGGTACCCGAGTGCGAGGATCCAATCGACCGCATCTTGTTCGCTCGACTCATGCACCGCGAGCGGGAGTTCGATCTCCTTCCGCGTCTTGATCGGCCCGCTCCGCTTCGGCCCTTTATAAGTCAGAATCGACTGACTGCCGATGGTGCGCAACCGAAGCACTTCGTCGGTTTGGGCGAAATCGCGGTCGGGTGCGTTGAAGTATCGATCCGTCTCGCGATGGTTGGCGGTCACAATCGCTCCCCAGTTCTTCAAGGTGATGAGCATATCCGCCCAATCGTCCGTGCGAAATTTCTGTTCGATTTCGAGCAATTCGATCTCCTACCAATGCAGTCATCGCCCCGTGGGTAGAATAGTTTACGGATGGCGATTGGAAATGAACGCGAGTCGTAAAAGTGAGGGACGCTGTGCCGCAGTTACACCCGGTATGCAAAGTCGATGAGATTCCGCTCGGTGAATCGATCGTGGTGACGTTGAACAAAAAAGATGTGGCGGTGTTCCACGACGATGGGAAATACTACGCCATCGACGACATGTGCCCGCACGCGGGGGCATCGCTTTCGGGTGGGCACGTCGAGAACGGCACCGTGACCTGCCCGTGGCACGCCTGGTGTTTTCGCCTCACCGATGGGGCGCGGATTAATAGCCCGAAAGTGAAAACGGCTTGTTATACTGTCGAAATCATCGGCGATGTCCTGCATGTGGCCGTGCCCGATAAACCGGAGTGAACGATGTCCCGAACGATTCGCGTTGTTGCGTTCCTCTTCGCAGGCACCTGCCTTTGCGTGCTCGCTGGCACGGTGGCTTCGCAGCAAGCTAAGAAATCGGACGCAGCACCGCGGCTCGAAGCGATCGCGGACACGAAGCTGTTGATGGTCGGCATCGCGAAATCGAACATGGATGGCCTCGGCAAAACGCTCAAAGATCGACCCGCCGATGCGGATGCCTGGGGCTACGTTCGCGGGCAAGGGCTGTTGATTGCCGAGACGGGCAATCTGCTGTTGATGCGGCCACCGAAAACGCGGCAGGCCCAAGATTCGTGGATGATCTTCTCGGTGTCGTTGCGCGATGCCGGCGTGAAAGTCGCAAAGGCCGCCGCCGCCAAAGACTACCCCGCCGCCCGTGCCGCCGTCGCCAGCATGTCGAACGTCTGCAACCATTGCCACGAAGCCTTCCGGGTCGCCGAGCGTGTGATTCCCCTCGCCGATTGAGTTTGAAAGGCGGAGGTTATCAATTCGTTTCTTCGTCCGCATCGCCCGTCGCTTCACTGCCGGCCCGACAAATTGAGTGCGAGTAGTTTGGCTAATATACTTCGGGGGGTGATTCGATACGTTTTTGTTAGCCCGACGCGCAAGCGAGGGGAACCCGCGAGAAGGCACGACATCGCAGAAACGATGGGAATCCCTCGCTAGCGCGTTTTGAAGTTGCGCTATTTTGAAATGCAGTCGTTTCACGCACAGACATGCGCCCGGCGAGCGGCATTGCGTAAGCATGCCG
>JAYVXI010000095.1:0-6621 GCA_043785305.1 Limnoglobus sp.
GGCGAACGGTACGCTCGTCGCCTTGTAGATTTTCTCCCACTCGCCTTCGTCGATCTCGGCTTTGAGGGCTTTCTTGAGCTTCTCGTACGGTTCTTGCGAGCCGAGGAAGTAGACGTGCCGTACGAAGAAACTCTTGCCGTCGTATTCGGTGTCGATGAACCACGTTGCGATTTCTTCCGGCCCACTCGAACGAATCTCGCCTGTCGTCGGGTCGAACACATCGACGCCTTTCACGGTCACGGTGTACTTGTTGTCCTTGTCCTTATTCAGTTCGATGTCCGGTTCGCCGAAGACCATAAACAAGTTCCCGGCCCCCGTTTTCTTGAGCAATTCGTCGCCCATGCTGAGGTCGGGGTTCATCCGTACCAGTAGCAGTTTCATCTTCCCGACTTGCCGTTCGACGTCGCGCCCTTCCTCCCAGACGTGCGGGTCGAAGGCGAAACCGCAGACCAGCACGATGTCGAAGTCGAACTTCATGCTACGTACCGCTTCCTTCGCGGCTTCGTGGATCAGTTCGGGGCCGACCGTGCCGAACTCCGGTCCGAGGCAGACGCCAACGCGCTTCGATTTTCCCTCCGCATCGGTGTACTCGCCTTCGGCAATCAGCGAACGTCCGGGGTAGAAGTCGAGGCGGTCGAACTTAAGTCGTTCGCCGCGCTTCGTGTTTTGCACGCCCGCTTTTCGCATGTTGTCCAGAATCACCGTAACGAAGTCGGCCTTCCCGGCTATCGGTTTCGGCGCATCGTCCGTGCCGGGTTCGCCTTCCGCCGGGGGAAGTATGCGATGCGGACTCAGGCTTTCGACGGTGAACGGCCCGCACACGCGCACGGTTCCCTTGTCTTCGTACGGTTGGTCGAACAGGGTTTCGGTGTCGGCGTGTTTGCGAATGGTGATGTCGATTTGGGCGCGGGTCATCCCTTCCTTGATGTCGGGATTGTTCGCGATGCTCTTCAGCGTGACGTGCGGTACCGTTTTGTAAACGAACCCGGCCTTGATGTCGCGGCGCGGCAGTGCCGCATCGGTGGGGAACGCCTTCCCGGAAAGATCGACTTGTTTCTTGCGGCCTTCGGGCGAATCGGCAAGCAGGTAGTACGGAAACTTCGCGGCCATCAACCGCGTACGCGCCAGAGCGAGCGCCACGCGGGAGGTATCAATCGTAATCCAGCGTCGGCCCCATTGTTCGGCCACGTACGCCGTCGTGCCCGAACCGCACGTTGGATCGAGAACGAGATCGCCAGGATCGGTAGTCATCAAAAGGCAACGTTGAATTGCAAGTGTATCAGTTTGAACCACATAGACTTGATCGTCTGCAAATCCACTACCTCCTGTGTCTACCCAATTATTGGTTAAGGCAGATACCGGAAAATCGTCGAAATATAGAATTGAGCATGGTGTATTACCGACAAGCATACCTCTTTTTGCTGCGAACAGCTTTTCTGTATCACGCGGTCCAATGCTCCAGTGTCGGTTTGATGGTGGCGTGAATGCCCGTCCTTTGATCGTAATTAGTTGGTCGCTACCAGGATTTGCTCCAGGCGACGTTAGCGGACCTGGGCGAAATACTTTTGTATTTTTTGGTAACGGAGTGGAACCTATAAGTTCGTCTTTGTTCATTCTCCGCGAAGTACCATCCTCAAATTCAAGCATTACGTACTGCTTCGCGCCAGGACCACCTGGAGTTTTATCAAACCAAAGGGTGCGGAATTTAGCATGTGCCTTATCTTTTGCATAAGCCAAAATGAAGTCGTGATTGCTCGGCAACAGATTTGTGGTTTGTTGTCCAGTTTTGCGGAAGTTGATAGTTGCCCAAAAATTCTCGCTACCAAACACCTCATCCATCAGGCATCGCACGAGATGCACGTTCTCGTCGCCAATCTGCACAAAGACGCTACCCGATTCGGTCAGTAGGTCGCGTGCCAGAATGAGGCGGTCGCGCAGTACGGAGAGATAGCTGCTGACGCCGTATTCCCAGGTGTCGCGGAACGCTTTCACTTGTTCGGGTTGGCGGGTGAGGTCTTCGGCTTTGGAATCTTTGACGTCGCGTTTGCGCGTGCTGACCTGCCAGTTACTGCCGAACTTGATGCCGTACGGCGGGTCGAAGTAAATGCACTGCACTTGCCCGCGTAGCCGTTCCTTTTCGGCCAGCGAGGTCATGACCAGAAGCGAATCGCCGAGGATGAGGCGGTTCGTCCAGTGTTGCGAGTGCTGATAGAACTCGGTGCGGGCTTGTTCGTCGGTAAGGCCGTTGAAGTCGGCGAAGAGGTTGTTCGCGGGGCGGTCGACTTGCGAGCGTTTGCGAATGTCTTCGATGATGAACTGCGGGTGAATCTTCTCCTGGATGTAGATCGGCACCGATGGCACTTCGAGCGGGTGCGAATCTTGTTCGTCCTTGCCCTTCCAGACGAGTTGCGGATCGAGCGACGGGTCGCGGGGGTACAGAACCCGCTTCGGGGCTTTCTCGTCGTCTTCGACCAGCGAGGTATTTTCGCGGGTGGGGATGTTCGGTCGCTTCGCGTCACCGTGCTTGATGGCATCCACCGGCGGTGGTTCCATCGGCAGCGCGGCCTTCTTCGGCTTCGCGGCGGGGTTCTTCGGAGTCGTTTCGCCGTCGGTCGGCTTCTTCTTCGGTGGCATTTGGGAACCTATGTATCGAGAGGTTGATCGAGCAGTTTCAGGATGGCAGTTGCAACGAATACTTTCGGGGCCGACGAACCGGACTTCTCTTGCAAGATTCCCGCTTCGACGAGCTTTTCGACGTTGTTTGCGGCGGCGGGGTACGTCTGTCCGAGAAACTGTGCCGCATTCGGTATCGTGATGAACGGACGAGTGAACAGCAAATCCACGAGGCGAACGGCTGCACTGGCACGGGTCAGCGCGCCGACGAGCGATTGATACTCCCGCCAGAGATCGAGTAACCGACCGGCACGGTTTGCAGCGTCTCGGGCTTGTTCGACGACGCCTTTCGCAATGAATCGAATCCATTCATTCCAGGCACCGCGTTGGCTGACGGCCAATAGGTGATCTCGATACTCTTCGTCGTGGCGTTCGAGGTAATCGGAGAGGTAGAGCAACGGTTGGGGAAGTATTCCCCGTTCGCCGAGAACCAGCGTGAACAGCAGTCGCCCGATTCGCCCGTTACCGTCCATAAACGGGTGAATCGATTCAAACTGATAATGAATGAGAGCGAGATCGACGATGACGGGTCGATCTGCGGGCGCGTGGATAAACTGTTCGAACTCTGCGAGTAGCGGCACGAGCGTCAAGTGATTCGGTGGAACGAAACGGCTATCGTCCCAATTTTCACCCGGTTTCCCGATGCGAACATCGCAAGGCCGGAACTCACCGGGTCGTTTATCCCCACCCCGCACGCCGTCCATCAGTACGCGATGGATTTCGCGGATGAGGCGCAAGGAAAGCGGTTGGCCTTCCTGAATGCGCTTCAAGCCATGTTCGGACGCCAGCACGTAATTGCGCACTTCTTCTACGTCTTCGGGGTGAGCAATTTGATCGGGTTCGGCCTCGAAGAGGAACAACTGATCGAGTCGGGTGATCGTTCCTTCGATCCGGCTCGATGAAACGGCTTCGCGTTGAATGAACGGCCGGATTAGAAGATGAGGGTTTGGCAGCATTCTTCCAACCCCTGCCAATTCACCAATCGCCCGTTCGGCTTCTGCCAAATCGCGTGCGAGTCGGAAGTCCAGTTTCAGCGATTCTTCGGACGGCGGAAGCGGGTTCGGTTCGTACGTCCAATAGCCTTGAGTCGACTTCACGAGTCGACCGGGAGCATCGGAAGTAAAATCGGAAGGGCGCAAGTCGATTTCCCACAGTTGTTTAGCAGTCGATTATCGTGAACTACAATACGCGACTTTGAGATTATAGCGAACGGCTATTCGCTATAACGGATCGACTTCAGAAACGAGCGGAGTTCTTTGATTGCCGAGAGCGGATCGCGGATTTCGAGATACTCCCAGCGCCCCGCCGTGCCGAGTGCGTTCACGGCGGGTACCCAGACCTTCGTGGCGGTATCGACCTTGGCTTGTTTCTGTTCGAGGGCTTGGCCGCTAATTTCGACGATGAGGTTCAGCAAATCGTCCGGCCCGTGGCCATCGTCGATTCGGACGATGTAATCGGGGTAGTAATTCGCGGGCCGCCCTTCGTGGGTATACGGGATGCGGAAGCCGAGATTCTGGTTCTTGACGTACGCTTTCACTTCGGGCAAGGCATCGCTATCTTCGAGCGTCTGCGCGAAGTGGGCTTCCCATTCGCCGTCGTACGGCACGAAGTTAATGTGGCACTTATCCGCGCTCGTCTTGTGGCGTGGCTTCAACGTGTCGAACGAGACGATGCTCGTCGTGCCGAACGGATCGTCCGATTGCAGCACGGCCCGTACTTTGGGTTCCCCGCCAGATTCCGAGCGGATCGCACGGAAAATCTTCTCGGCCGCGCCGTGCCGGTACGCGGACAGCCACAAGAGTTGCGGGAACACGTGATCCTTGAGATCGACGCACTCTTCGATCCAGCGTTTGACGATGGCGAGGATTTGCGGGAACGGCCCGAACGCAGCGGGGTTGTCGAGCATCGCTTCGTTGCCAGGCGTGTAATAGGCCAGCACGGCCTTCGCGATGAGGAACTCGACTTCCTGCATCCGCTTCTTCTTGATGTCGGACAGCGTGATGACTACCGATTCGCCGACGATCGGTTCGCTCGTCGTTTTCGTCGGGATGTCGGCCACCGAGAGAATCAGTGCGGATTCTTTGGTGAAGTTGGCAACGAGCGCAACGGGCGGGGCTTCGTAATGGTAAGCCGCCACGCGGGGGTAATGGATTTCGAGCCACGGTCGAACGATGAGGCGATCCGGTTCGGCTTTCACGACGCCAGGGCGTTGAATCGGGGCATTCAGCTTGCCGGGGTCTTTCTGCCCAACGACGGGAAGGAAGCGAAACGGTACGCCGTAAACGTCGGCATACTCCGGGTCGAAGTGGCCGTGTTCGTTGAGCGAATAGCTGATTCGGCGCAGACCGCGTCCGACGACTTGTTCGCAGAGAAGTTGCGTACCGAATGCCCGAACGCCGAGGATGTGCGTCACCGTGTTGGCGTCCCAACCTTCGGTGAGCATCGAGACGGATACGACGCACCGAACGTGTTCGCCGAGTTTCCCCCGCTTGCCGACCGTGTTCAACACTTCGCGCATGATGTCGGTATCGGTGAGGTCGTCACCCGTACGGCCAGGGTAACGAACGCGGTATTCCGCCTTGAACTCTTCGATTTGCGTCGCGGCCAGTTGCTTGAAATCGGCAGACATTCCATCGTCCGATTCGAGTTGCGCGCTATCGACGAGGATCGTGTTCGGTCGTGCGATCCACCGATTGTCGTTCACGTTCGAGAAAAGCGGAATCTCACCGGATGTCACAACGGGCGTACCGTCGGGGTGCGTGCGGCCCGTGAGGTAACCGCCCACGTAATCGAAGATCATCTTCGAGACGTTACAGTTGTTGCAAACGACGATGAACACCGGCGGCGGGTTGCCTTCGGCTTCGCCACTCGGGTCTTTCTGCCAGCGATGGAATTCGGCTTCGTAGTGCGAATAGAGCGCGTGCAACGCGGCTTGAAGTTGCTTCGGCATCACCGGCGGGCCGATGATTGCATCGTTGCCACGGCCTTTCTTCGGCAAGTCTTTCGCGATGTGAATCCAGAGATTCCGGAACGTCGGCAAGGCGTTACCGAGTGCGTTTTCGGAAGTCGGCACACGCGGCGTTTTCACGATGCCGGATTCGATGGCATCCATCAGCGAGAAATCCGAAACCACCCACGGGAACAAAACGCCTTCGTTGTAACCCGAACCGTTGAGATAGAACGGCGTCGCGGAAAGATCGTAGACCGTCTTCACGCCGATCTTCCTTTGAATCGCTTCGAGTCCGTTAATCCAAAGTCGCGCTTCCTCTTCGCGGGTGTCGGCTTCTTTCTTCTCATCGCCGATGAGCTTTGCACCGGGCGGAAGCGGTTTCGAGCGGTAGCAGTGGTGCGCCTCATCGTTCAGGACGATGATTCCCCTACGTTGTCCCAACTCTTTGCAAACCCGACGTGCCATTTGATCGGCCGTTTCGGTGAACGCCGAAGAGGGTTGGCCACGGGTCAGAACCGTCTTCGTGAGTTTCCCCGCATCGCCTTTCTCTTGAAGTTTGAACTTGTGGAAGTTGGCAATGACGATCTTCGCCGTGCCGAGGTCAGCGCGGAGTTCGACCGGAACCAGATCGAGTTTCGTGTAGTAACTCTCGGGGTCCGAGGGCATCAGTACGCGCAACCGGTCGCGGATCGTAAGATTCGGAGCCACCAACAGGAAGGCATCGGAAAAGCGCGTATCGTTCGGGTAACGGCGTCGGTTGAGCGTCTGCCAGGCGATTATCATCCCCATCAGAACCGTTTTGCCGGTTCCCGTCGCCATCTTGCACGCCTGCCGAAACAGCGTCGTGCCAGACGCAATGCTCGCATCCATCAGGATCGTATCGATGCGAATGTTGCTCGCCGGTTCTTTGGTCACAACCTCCGCGATGTAGATGAGCGTTTCGAGGGCTTCAATCTGGCAGAAGAACAGCCGACGTTCCCGACCCGGCAGTTGCCAGT